>CACZSA010000420.1 GCA_902783705.1 uncultured Ruminococcus sp. | reverse complement strand
TGGGAATTCTGAAAAGCTGTTTTCAGTTTTCTGAACGGGGTCGCCCGATGCCAAAGGGCTTTCCGGTCGCCCTTTGGAAACCTTCGTGGAGGACATGGGAATGCTGAAAAGCGGTTTTCAGTTTTCCGAACGGGATTCCGCCCGATGTCAAAGGGCTTTCCGGTCGCCCTTTGGAAACCTTCGGGGAGGGCGTGGGCACCCTGAAAAGCGGTTTTCAGTTTTCTGAACGGGATTCGCTCAGTGCCAAAGGGCTTTCCGGTCGCCCTTTGGAAACCTTCGGGGAGAACATGGGAATCCTGAAAAGCTGTTTTCAGTTTTCTGAACGGGATTCGCTCGTGCCAAAGGGCTTTCCGGTCGCCCTTTGGAAACCTTCGGGGAGGAAACCTACACGATTAAAAGGCAGAGAAAAACTCTCAGCCTTCGAAGCATTCCTTGGCGTACAGGGCGGCGGATTCTTCGGCGGGGACGGGGGGGAGGGTGACGGAAACGCAGACGGTTTTCCGGAGGGCGGATTCAAAGCGCTCGCGGACATGCTTGTTCTTTGTGAGGACGCTGCCCCAGATCCCGACGCTCTCCGACTCCGACCAGCGGACGAGGAGCGCGGCGATCTCGGCGAGGCGGTCCCCGGCGTCGTCGAGGATGCGGCGGGCGGCTCCGTCTCCCTCTTCCGCGCACCGGGCGACTTCCATAGCGAAGGCCGGGATGTCCGGCGGCGGGGTGCCGTAGAGGATCGGGATCAGGCGGCGGGGTTCGTCCGCTCCGAAATACCGGAGGGCGGCGGCGGTGAGGGCGGTGGACTCATTCAGCCCGTCGGCGGCACGGAGCGCGGCCCGGATGCCCTCCTCGGCGATATACGTTCCGCTCCCCTCGTCCCGCCCGTACCGTCCCCAGCCTCCCGCGAAACGGAGCGCGCCTTGGGCGTTCCTCGCGACGCCCATTGAGCCGCCCCCGGCGATCACGAGGGTCCCCGCTCCTCCGCGCGAGAGGCCGAAGAGGGTGATCACCGCGTCGCTGCGGGCGAAAAGGGGGCAGGAGAGCGCGTCGGCGAGGAGGGCATAAAACGCCTCCGCGGCCACGTCTCCCGCCTCCACACCGTCGTCGAGCGAGGGATCGGCGATCCCCACGGCGGCGATCCGGTCCACGGGGATCCCGAGCCGATCGAGGCCCGCGAGAAAATGCCCTGCGGCCTCCTCTGGCGGGATGACGCGGTAGTTGAGCGGCCCGGCGAGGGATTCTCCGATCCGGACTCCGTTTTCAAAGGCGGCGAGGCGCGTCTTGGTCCCGCCTCCGTCTGCTCCGATGAAAATCACGACGCCTCCTTCTCCCCGCTCCGATTGACTTTTCCGGGCGGGGATGCTATAATGATTTCAAACGATTTCGATTCCACTCCGGGAGGTCACTATGAAGAACAAAATCACCTGCGGATTCGCGGACGGCCTCATCACGCCGGTCCTCAACGGCACCTTCCTCGACGGCTACGGCTTCCGTCAGTCGCCCGCCGAGGAGATCCGGGACGAGCTGCACGCGAAGGTCATGGCGGTCGGCGGGGAGGGACAGGGGGACGCGTTCCTCGTCTATTCCCTCGATCTGCTCGCGCTCAATCCCGATCTCTACAAACTCGTTTCGCGGCAGATCGCGGCGGTGACGGGGATCCCGGTCGAGCGCATCGCCCTGAACTTTATCCACACGCACTCTGCGCCTTGCGCCGGGGGACTGGCGGAGATGCCGATCGACACCGATTACTTCGCGCATGTCGGAGACCTCTGCGGGGAGCTCGGCCTCCGTGCGATGGAGCGGCGCGTCCCCGGCTCGTTCACGGCGGAGATCCTGCCCGAGCGGCTGATCCACGCGTACAACCGGCGAGGGCGGGACGTCTTCGATCCGCGCATCCGGGCGGCGACGTTCCGGGACGAGTCCGGGAAACTGCGCGGGGTGATCTGCACCGCCAACTGCCACGCCGTCGTCAACCGCCGCATGTCGGTTTCGGCGGACTGGCTCTCGGTCCTCAACCGTTCGTCCACCGACGAGGTGCCCCTCCTCTTCTTCCAGGGACGCGGCGCGGACATCGATCCGAAGGCCGATCCCGGCATGGGTCCCGACGAGCTGATCGAGACGCTCGGGGCGGAGCTTGCGGATCCCGTCCTCCGCTTTGCCGCGCGATCCGGGGAGGGCGAGCCTGCGGCGGGGGAGGTCCGCTCGCATTACGAATGGCTCCGCGTGCCGATGAAGCCGATGCGGGACATCGACGCACTGAAGGCGTCCGTGCGGGAGGCGGAGCGCGCCTATTTCGCGGCCCCGGTCGGGGAACGTCATTTTCCGCTGCGCGAGCTGCAGTGGCGGCGGCGCATGCTCGATCTCGCCGAAGCGGGGATCACGAACGATCTCACCGTCCCGATGCAGTCGCTGACCGTGGGGGATTCGCTCGCCTTCGCGTTCGTGCCGTTTGAGCTCCTGACGCTCGCCGGGGACGCGATCGAGGCGATCTACGCGGCGGACGGCTGGCGGGCGGAGCGGATCTTCGTCTGCGGCTACACCAACTCCGTCAACGGCTATCTCGCCCCGCGGGAGGAATTTGCCCACGGCGGGTATGAGGTCGCGGGCGCGTCGCACTGGTTCAACGTCTCCGAGACCTGCGAGGACAGCGCGGACGCCGTAATCGGCTGGTTCCGGGAGAATCGCTGATCACCGGGCCGCCTTCTTTTCAAACAGGAAGAACGGACGCCGGACGCAGTCGGAGGCGACGACCGAAAAATCGGCCCACGCGAGATTGCCGTCCATCGTCACCTTCCCCGCGCGTCCGGGCTTGTCGAAGCGTCCGGGGCGGTACATCGGATCGAGCACGGAGACGCGCCCGTCCCGCATTCCGGTGAGGAGAATGTAGTGCCCCGAATCGGAGAACACGCCGATGTATCCGTCCTCGGGCCGGTCGCCGTAAGTGTTCGCGATGACCATGCCGCGCCCCGCCTCGAGGAAGGCCCGCGCCTCCTCGGGATCCTCGGTGTCCCGCACGTCGAGGCCGAAGCGGTCCGCCGCGGCGCGGGAGGCGATGTAGAGATTCGTCCCGACCGCCGCGCGCGCTCCGCAGGCGAGGAAGAACGCCGCGCTCTCCTCCGGCGGGAAGGGGATCCCGAGCATGTTCTCGACGAGCATCGAGACCGAGAGCGGCCCGCATCCGTTGTTCGAGAGGTCGCCGTATCCGCTCTCCGGGGCGGGGAATTTCACGTGCGCGTAATCGAGCTGACAGTAGAAAACAGGTCCCTTCACCGCGCGCCTCCTGTGCTCATCTTCGCCGAATAGTCGAGCACGAACTGTACGAAGACCTTCACCCCGGTCCCGAGTCCGTCCTCGTCGATGTCCCAGTCCTTCGTGTGGGCGGGATGGCACGCGCCCTTCTCCTCGTTCCGCATGCCGAGGCCGAAGAGGAGTCCGGGCTTCCTCTGTTCGTAGTACGCGAAATCCTCGCCGCCGGGGGAGGGCGGGAGCAGGATGACGCGCTCGTCTCCCACGACCCGCCGTGCCGACGCGACGAACGCCTCGTACAGCGCGGGATCGTTGTGCGCGGAGGGGAGCGGATCGCCGGACCACGAGAGGGACCACGTCGTCCCGCATTCCTCGGCGACCGATTTCACGAGCTTCTCGAGCCGCGCCCGCGCCCAGACCATCGTCTCGTCCCGGATGCACCGGATGGAGCCGCGGAGCTCGCAGTCGTCGGCGTTCGTCGCCACGGTCGTGCCCGCGTGCATCGTGCAGACCGCGAGGACGCAGGTGTCGAACGGATCGACCTCCCGGCTGACGATCGTCTGGATGCCGTTGTAGATCTTCACCCCGGCGGCGAGCGCGTCGATCCCCTGATGCGGGGAGGCGACGTGCACGGACCGCCCGCCGAGCTTCACCGTCCACGCGACGGAGGTGGCGTTCGTGACGCCCGGATTCGACGAGATGACGTGCGTCGGGTCCACGCAGTTGACGTGGCACATGACGATCGCGTCGATGTCGTCCATGACGCCGTGCTCGCACATGATCCGCGCGCCGCTCGGGCGTCCTTCCTCGCAGGGCTGGAACAGGATGCGCACGCGGCAGGGGATCTCATCCCGGATCTTCTGGAGCGCACGGGCCGTCCCGATCATCATCGCCGTGTGGGCGTCGTGACCGCAGGCGTGCATGACGCCGTCGTTCTTCGAACGGTAGGGCTTGTCCTCGTTGTTCTCCTGAATCGGGAGGGCGTCCATGTCGGCGCGCAGTCCGAGCGTGAAGCCCGTTTTTTCCGGATTGATCGTCGCGACGACGGTGTTCTTCCCGTACCGGTCGGCCTCGTAGGGGATGCCCGCCTTATCGAGCTCCTCCCGCACGAGGGCGGACGTCCTCTGCAGCTCCCACCCGAGCTCGGGGTATTCGTGAAGCGTTCGGCGGATGCGGACAAGATCCTCCTCGTCGATCGGAGGAATGCGGCTGTCCATCATGATGGGCCTCCTTGCGGATTTTTGGATTGCCTTTATTATAGCACAGCGCGCGCCGGATGGCAAGGTGAGGCGCGCGAATTTCACGAAAGGAAAACAGGGACAGAATGAGCCGTATCACAGAGATCACCGATATCGCCGATCCCGCCCTCGACATGTACGCCCGCCTGACGGAGCGTCAGCTTCATCCGAAGCACGCGCAGGGATACTTCGTCGCGGAGAGCCGCACCGTCGTGACGCTCGCCCTCGCCGCCGGGATCGAGCCCGTGTCCTTCCTCATGGACAAAAGCCAGCTCAGCGGCGCATCGGCGGATCTCGCCCGGGAGATCCTCGCGGACCGATGGGGCGACGTCCCGCTCTTCACCGCAGAGGACCGTGTGCTCGAATCCCTGACCGGGTACGCCCTCTCCCGCGGGGTGCTCGCCGTGATGCGCCGCCCGATCCTGCCGACAGTCGAAGCGGTCTGCCGGGGAGCCCGACGGATCGCGGTGCTCGAGGATATCATGGATTCCTCGAACGTCGGGGCGATCATCCGGACCGCCGCCGCGCTCGGGATGGACGCCGTGCTCGTGACGCCCCGGTGCAGCGATCCGCTTCTCCGCCGCGCCGCGCGGGTGAGCATGGGGACGGTCTTTCAGATCCCGTGGACCGTGATCGGCGCCTCCCCGGAGGATTGGCCCGGACGGGGAATGAAGATGCTCGCCGAACTGGGCTTCCGGACGGCGGCGATGGCCCTCTCGCAGGATACCGTCGGGATCGCGGACCCGCGCCTGAAGGAGGCCGGACGCCTCGCCGTGATCCTCGGGACGGAGGGGACGGGACTGTCATCCGAGACCGTGCGCCTCGCCGACTGGACCGTGAAGATCCCGATGTTCCACGGCGTCGACTCGCTCAACGTCGCCGCAGCCTCCGCCGTCGCGTTCTGGGAGGTGTGTCGTCCCGTCGACGCATGATACAAATTTCACGCTAAATCTTCGATTTATCATCTGAGATTCGTATGAGGACGGAATCCGGCGCCGGTTTTGCTCAAATCCGCACAGAAATGCGCCGGGACCGTTGCAATCCCGGGAGACCGGGGGTATAATAGAATCATCCCGAAAGCAGGACTTCCATGAAAAAGGAGACAGGATCATGAAATATTCGCATGTCATCGTCATCGGCGTGGACGGCGCGGGCACGTTCTTCCGTCAGGCCTCCACCCCGAACCTCGACCGCATTTTCGCGCAGGGCGCCGTCAGCTACGACGTCCTCACCTCCAATCCCACGATCAGCGGGCAGTGCTGGGGCTCGATGCTCACGGGCGTCACCCCGGAGATGCACGGCCTCACGAACGGGCGCGTCAGCTCGACGCCGTACCCGACCGACTCGATCTTCCCCTCGGTCTTCCGCGTGATCCGCGAGGCCATGCCGGACGCCGAGCTCGCGTCGTTCTGCAACTGGAATCCGATCAATTTCGGCATCATCGAGGAGGGCCTCGGCGTGACGAAGGGAACGGGCAACGACGCCTCGGTCACCGAGCAGGTCTGCGCGTACGTCGCCGAGCACGATCCGGCCTTCGTCTTCGTCCAGTTCGACGAGGTCGACGGCGCGGGCCACGGCAGCGGCTACGGCACCGAAGGGCATCTGCGCCAGATCGAAATCAGCGACGGCCTCATCCAGAAGATGTGGGAGGCCTACGACGCCCGCGGGTGGATCGACGACACGCTCTTCATCGTGACGGCGGACCACGGCGGATTCGATCACGGTCACGGCGGCTGGACCGACGGCGAGAAATACATCATGTTCGCGGCAGCCGGACGCGGCGTCGTGCACGGGACCATCGGCGAGATGGGCGTGCGCGATACGGCCTCCGTCGTGCTGTATGCCCTCGGGCTCGCGGACCGGCAGCCGGCCTCGTGGACCGCGCGGGTTCCCTCCGGGCTCTTCGAGGGCGTGGAGGCGGGCGAGCGCCCCGTGTTTGAGGTCCCCTATGCCTATGAATACCGCACCCGCAAGCCCGGCGTGACGCCCGTGGGCAAGAATGCGCTCTCCGCCGTGCTCGGACGTGACCGGATCGCCGCGTATCTGCCCTTCGACGGAGACTGCCGGGATGAGAACGGCAAGTGCGAAACCGCGACCTCCGGCAAGCTCTACTATATCGACGGCTACAACGGCACGGGCATCCGCGTCGACGACGGGTTTGTCGCCCTGCCGTGGAAGCCGGGGAAGAAGAGCTTCTCCCTCGCGCTGTGGCTGAAATCCGACGGCGTGGGCTCCGATCCCGTGATCCTCTCCGACAAGGTCTGGGCGAGCGGGTACAATCCGGGCTTCGTCGTCGCGCTTGACAGTACCACGATCCTCGTCAACTTCGGCAACGGGCGGGAGCGCATGGACACCGCGTTCCGTCTGCCGATCGACTTCACGGGCGGCTGGGTCCATGCCGCGCTGACGGTCGACCGGGAGGCCGGGGAGGTCCGCTGCGCGTTCGACTTCGGCAAACCGGAGACGGCGAAGATCCCCGAGAAGTTCGCGGACGCCGACTTCGGCTGCGGCGACTGCGAGGGCGTGCGGATCGGTCAGGACGCGACGGGCAAGTACGCGCCGCTCTCCGCCGTTCTCGACGATTTTGTCCTCGTCGACGGCGCGCTCACGGCGGACGACCTCGCGAAGATGAAGGCGTTCTACGGCGCGTGAGCGTCTGATCGGGTATGGATGAAATAAAAGCAGAGGAGGACCGGGAAATGCTTGGCGTATGGATGTGGCCCGAGAGCGTGCGGCTGCGCGGTGCGGGTCCGGTTTTCGAGGAATGCCGCCGCGCGGGGATCACGGACGTGTTTTTCCTCACGAAGGGCTTGTCCGGGACGACGGCCTGGCCCTCCCTCCTCGCCCCGCCCATGGACGAGGGACGCGATCTGCTCGGCGAAGCCCTCGGCGCGGCGCATGAACGGGGCATCCGCCTGCACGCGTGGTTCACGTCGGCCTCCGACGCGCATTACTGCGGGGAACATCCCGAGGCCGCGCTCTGCCACTTCACGAAGGGGCCGGGGCAGGAGGTCGTGAGCATCGCCGACGCGGACTACCGCCGCTTCATGGAAGAGCTGCTCGCCGATCTGCTTGCCCGGTATCCGCTCGACGGGGTGCATCTCGACTACATCCGCTACAACCACCTCCTGTACGGCTGGAGCGAGGCGGACCGGGCGATGATCGCGGAAGCCGGAGCCGATCTCGACCGCCTCGACGCGCTGATGCGGGCGACCTTTTACGGGGATTCCCCGGACAGGGAGGCGATCTTCGATGCATACCGCGCGGGGGATCCCGACACGAGGATCCTCGCCGGGGTGAGAAGGTCGAATGTGCTCCGGTTTGCCTCCGCGCTCGCCGGGGTCGTGCGGGACGCCGGGGTGACGCTCAGCATGGCGCTCATGCCGGAGGGCGCGTACGACGACACCGCGTTCGCCGATCTGCACTACGGGCAGGATTACGGGAAGCTGGCGGAAATCGCCGATCTCCTCCTTCCGATGGCGTACAGCGGCGCCTACGGAAAGGATGCCCGCTGGACGGCGCAGGTCGCGCGGGGAACGGTCCGATGCGCCGCCGGACGCGCGAAGGTCATGACGGGCCTCCACGCCTACGAGGGCGGGACCGCAGTGACGCTCAAGGCCGACCGCCGCGCCGCGGAGCGGGTCGAGGGCACGGACGGGGTCTGCCTCTTCCGCGAGGGCGCGTTCGCGTGGGTATGGGCCGACGGCGGACAAATCACGCTCTCGAATCCCACGCGCAGAGCACTCACATCCTGTACCGCGCGGCGGGGGGATGCCGTCCTCACGCGGTCCGTCGCCGTCGAGCCGGGCGGGACAGCGGAGCTGCATCTGCCGTTTTCCCCGGACGAGGTGCGCGTCTTCGCCGGCGGGGAGATCCCCGCGGTCGTCGTGCGCATGATGACGCCCGAGATGCGCGTCGACGCGCCGAAGAATCTGAAACCGTAACAGAAAATAATGAATCAAGCCGGACCCCGAAGTCCGGCAGACAGAACAGCCGCCCGATCCGCGTGATGACCGGGCGGCTGCTGTTTTTGTGTGAAATCAGATTTTCCTGAAAACGGGCATCCTGTCCAGCGGCGCGGGGGCTGTGATCCATTCGCCCGCGCTCTCGATGCGTCGGCCTCCCTCATAGGGCTCCCACGTCCCGGCGGGCAGGTAGACTCGCCGCTCGCGCGCGCCGTATTCCGTGACCGGGGCGACGAGGTAGTCCGGGCCGAACATGTATTCGTCGCCGATCGTCCACGCGACGGGATCGTCGGGGAATTCGAGATACAAAGCCCGCATCATCGGCAGGCCCGTCTTGACCGTCTCGTCGGCGATGCGCCGGATGTACGGCTTCAGATCGCCGCGGATGCCGAGCCAGCGCACGAGGATCTCATAGACCTCCTCGCCGAAGCTCCAGAGCTCGTTCGGGGAGCCGGAGGAGCAGAATCCGCCGCCGTGATCGATGTCGTGCGCGAGGGAGCCGAGGTTCGGGGCGCGGTCGCCGTGCATGCGGAGGACGGGCATGAACACCGCCCACTGATACCACCGCACGAGCAGCTCGCGGAAGACGGGATCCTCAATATTCCCGCCGTAGAAGCCGCCCGTGTCGGAGATCCACCACGGGATCCCGGCGACGCCCATGTTCAGCCCGTTCGCGAGCTGGACCTTCATCTCGCGGAAGGACGATTCGATGTCGCCGCTCCATACGAGGGCCCCGTAGCGCGGCGAGCCGATCCACGCGCACCGCAGGAGGTTGAGGATATCCGGCACGCCGTCCGCCT
The DNA here is from genome assembly GCA_902783705.1 of uncultured Ruminococcus sp. Classification (GTDB taxonomy): domain Bacteria; phylum Bacillota; class Clostridia; order Oscillospirales; family CAG-272; genus UMGS1696. The sequence goes on along the minus strand of CACZSA010000420.1, from coordinate 460 downwards.
TCTGTCCGTCGTAGACCATCTGCGCGTGCATCCGCGGGTAGATGTTGCCGACCTCGAGGGAGGAGCCGAGGTAGTGGCGGTAGTGGTCGTAGTCGTTGACCGAGTATTCCGGCTCCGCCTCGTCGAGCCAGAACATGTCGATCCCGTACTGTCCGTAGTTCTCGCGCAGGATGTTGTAGGCGAATTCGCGGGCGGCGGGATTGGTCGCGTCATAGAACGCCGTATGCCCGAGGAAGTCCATCATGGAGGGCATGCCGCGCTCCGTGCGGACGAGATACCCGTTCTCGGCAAAGCCCCGGTAGTTCTTCGAGCGCGGATCGACCGTCGGCCAGACGGACACCATCAGCCGCACGCCCATCTCGCGCAGCTCGCGCACCATCGCGGCGGGATCGGGCCAGTATTCCGGGTCGAAGCTCCAGTCGCCCTGATAGATCCAGTGGAAGAAGTCGATGACGATGCA
>CACZSA010000419.1 GCA_902783705.1 uncultured Ruminococcus sp. | reverse complement strand
TCTGCTCGACGACGCGAAGGAACTCGTGAAGAACGGCGTGCAGGCGGTCTGCGAAGGCGCGAACATGCCCACGACGATCGAAGCGACCAAGTATCTGCAGGAGAACGGCGTGCTCTTCGTCCCCGGCAAGGCGGCGAACGCGGGCGGCGTGGCGACCTCCGGTCTCGAGATGAGCCAGAACAGCGAACGCCTCAGCTGGACCTTCGACGAGGTCGACGCGAAGCTGAAGGGCATCATGACGGGCATCTACGCAAACATCGCGGGCGCGGCGAAGGAATACGGCCTCGACGGCAACTACGTCGCGGGCGCGAACATCGCGGGCTTCTCGAAGGTCGTGAACGCGATGCTGGCCCAGGGCGCGTATTGATCCCTCCCATCCGGCATATCCATCCATAATCGTAGGACTGTCACCCATCCCGGGCGGCAGTCCTTTTTTCGCGTCCGCATACCCGTCCCCGCCGCCGCATATACTCCCCCAGATTTCTGATGGCAGGTGTTTTCATGAACGAATCCTTGAAATTCCGCGCGGGCGGACGAACGCGGGAGACCGACGCGCCGGGGGTACTCCGTCCGCCGTCCGTCTCCTGCGGGCTGACGACGGACGAGGTGGAGACGTCGCGGCGGCTCTGGGGAGGCAACGCGGTCACCCCGGGGCGGCGCGCGGGCTTCTTTCGCCAGTTTCTCGCGAACCTCAACGATCCGATCATCAAGATCCTCCTCGCCGCGCTCCTCGTCAACACGGCCTTCTCCTTCTCCGGCTCGCGCTGGGCGGAATCGCTCGGGATCGCCCTGACCGTCCTCGTCTCCGCGCTCGTGACGACGATCTCGGAGCGCTCCTCCGGCGCGTCGTTCGAGAAGCTCTACGCCACCCTCGGGGATTCGCGGTGCCGGGTCCTGCGCGGCGGGGCGGAGACCGAATGCCCGACCAGCGCCCTGGTGAAATACGATCTCGTCGTCCTCTCCCCGGGTGACACGGTGCCCGCGGACGGCATCCTCGTGCGGGGGAGCCTCCGCGCGGACGAATCCCCGCTGACCGGAGAGAGCCGCCCTGCCGCGAAATCCGCCTCTCCCGACGCCCTCGCCGCCTGCCGGAGCGGGGACTACGCGATGCGCACGGGAGACCCTGCCGTCGTCTTCCGTGGGAGCCACATTCTCGACGGGGACGGCGTGATGATGATCCTCGCGGTGGGGGACGCGACACTCTACGGCTCCATTGCGGGCGAGCTCGCGGCGGAGGAGAACGTCAGCCCGCTGAAAAACCGCCTCGCAGAGCTCGCCAAGACGATCTCGCGCATCGGCTATGTCTCGGCGGGCATCGTCGCGGCGGTCCATCTTGCGGACGCGTTCTGGTTCGACGCCGGACAAAACCCCGCCGTCGCTCTCCTCCGCCTGACCGACGCGCGCTTTGTTCTCTCCGAGGCGGTGAACGCGCTCACCCTCGCGATCTCGATCCTCGTCGTCGCGGTGCCGGAGGGCCTGCCGATGATGATCACGGTCGTGCTCTCGTCGAATATGAAGCGGATGATGAAGGCGGGCGTCCTTGTGCGGCGGCTCGTCGGGATCGAAACGGCGGGGAGCGTCGACATGCTCTTCACCGACAAAACCGGGACGCTCACCTCGGGAGCCCTGACGGTAGAGGAGCTCGTCACCCCGTTCGGCAGATGGAAATCCCTCGGCACAGCCCCCGGCCCACTGGCTCTCCGGATCAAAAAGAGCGCGGAGGCGAATCTATCCGCCGGAAATCAGACCGAGGCCGCCCTGAACCGCTTCGCCGGGATCCGGAGGACGCGCGCAAGTCTCCCCCCGGAGCAGCGGATCCCGTTCGATTCGGACCGGAAATTCTCGGCGGCCCTCGCGGGCGGATGCGTGTATCTGCGCGGCGCGCCAGAGCTGCTTCTGCCCTTCTGTACTTCCTTTGCGGACGAGGGAGGCCGGGTGCGCCCGATGACATCCGCCGTCCGCGCGTCGGTCGAGGAGGCGATCCGGCAGGAAACCGCCCGCGCCGCCCGGGTGATCCTGCATGCCGAGGCTGCCCCCGACGTCTTCCCCGCGCTCCGGGAACACGCCCCGGACGGGAGCACCCCGCTCACCTTCACCGCCCTGTCGGTCATCCGGGACGAGATCCGCCGCGAGGTGCCGGACGCCGTCCGGGAATGCCGCGAGGCCGGGATCCAGGTCGTGATGATCACCGGGGACAACGCCGACACCGCCGCAGCCGTCGCGCGGTCCTGCGGGATCCTCGGGGAGGGCGGACGCGCGTGGAAGCCGGGCGAGCGCGGGGAGGGTCCGGTCCTCGTCGACGGCGCGCTTCTGCGGAGTCTGCCCGATGAGGAGGTCTCCGCCCTGCTGCCCCGCCTCGCCGTGGTGTCGCGGGTCACGCCTGGGGACAAGAGCCGCCTGATCCGGCTGTCGAAGGCCGCGGGACACATCGTCGGCATGACCGGGGACGGCATCAACGACGCGCCAGCCCTCAAGGCCGCGGACGTCGGGTTCGCGATGGGGTCCGGGACCGACGTGGCGCGCGAGGCCGGGGACATCGTCATCACGGACGACAACTTCGTCTCGATCACGAACGCGGTCCTCTACGGGCGTACGATCTTCTCGAGCATCCGCAAGTTCATCACCTATCAGCTCACGATGAACCTCGCCGCCGTCGGGGTGTCCGTCCTCGGGACGATGCTCGGGATCGAGAATCCCGTCACGGTCATTCAGATGCTCTGGGTGAACATGATCATGGACACCCTCGGGTCGCTTGCCTTCGCCGGGGAGCCGCCGCTCGCCGATTCGATGAAGGAGAAGCCCGTCGGAAGACAGGAGCCGATCCTCACGCGCCGGATGCTGTTCCAGATGCTCGCGACCGGAGGCTACGCGATCCTGCTTTCGATGACCTTTCTCCTCTCGCCGCGCGTCCGGCACTTTTTCGGCGGAGGGGAGCTCTATCACCTGACGCTGTTCTTCGCGCTCTTCGTCTTCATGGGCATCGGGATCGCGCTCTGCACGCGGACGGAGCGGATCCAGCTCTTCGCGCACATCCGGGAGAACCGGGCCTTTGCCGTCATCATGCCCGCCGTCGCCGCGATCCAGCTCGTGATCGTCTATTTCGGCGGCGAGATCTTCCGCTGCGTCCCGCTCCGGGCGTCCGATCTCGGGCTCTGCGCGCTCTTCGCCCTGACCGTCATCCCGGCGGACACGGTGCGCAAATGCGTGCTCCGGATCCGGAGGGAACGGCGGCGCGCGCGGGCTTTGAAGCGATAACAAAAAAGGGGAGAGGTCCGTCGTGGACTTCTCCCCGTTCGTTTTCGGGATTTATTTCGTGATGGTGATCTTGTTGATGACGCCCGCCTTGTCCGGGTCGATGCCGCGGACAATGGTCATGCAGCACGCGAGGAGCTGGAAGAACATGACGGCGATCTGCGGGAAGGTGAATTCGCATCCGGTGTCGGGAAGGACCACGGCGGTCGTGCCTTCGGGCGCTTCTGCGGCGTCGTTGGTGAGGACGACGATGTCCGCGCCGACGTTCTTCAGCTTTTCAATGATGTCGGCGGAGTCGCCCGTCGTCGGTCCCTTCGGGGAGAGGACGAAGACGAGGTCGCCGGGCTTGACCTGCGCGATCGGGCCGTGATGGAAGTCGGAGGTCGGATAGCCCTTCATCTTGAGCTTGTTGGTCTC
>CACZSA010000418.1 GCA_902783705.1 uncultured Ruminococcus sp. | reverse complement strand
TGGGGAGATTGCCACGTCAGGCGTCTCAGGACGCCTTCCTCGCAATGACAATGTTTTGTCTGAAAGGATATGAAAACTGGAACCCGGTTTCAAATACAAAAAAGGGCTGTCGCATTTTCTCCATTTCTGAAGTTCATGCGACAGCCCCTTTCTGTATGGATGGAAATCGGACAGGGTTGACAGCCCTTTTCTTTTTTTCAGAACGCCTTCCGCTGGAAATCGGGGTTTCCGTGGGAGTAGGTCGGCAAGAGCTTCGGGGACTGCACCTGCGCCTCCACGCCCGCGGCTGCCGCCTCCTCGGCGAACGCCTTTACATGCGCGAGGGTCGGGGTGCCGGGCGTCACGGATTTCGCACGTTCCGCCGCGTGCCGTCCAGCGTTCCGTCCGAAGACGATGACGTCGAGGAGCGAGTTTCCCATCAGGCGGTTGCGCCCGTGGATGCCGCCGACGACCTCGCCCGCCGCGAAGAGATTCTCAACCGCGGTCATGCCGTCCGGGGTGATGTCGAGCCCTCCGTTCTGATAGTGCAGCGTCGGGTAGACGAGGATCGGCTCCGTGCGGATATCGATCCCGTACTGCGCGAACATGCGGTGCATCGCCGGGATGCGTGCGAGGATTGTGCCCTCGCCGCCCTTTTTCTCGATCATCGGGGTGTCGAGCCAGACGCCCACGCCGTCCGCCGTCTTCACGCCGTTCCCGCGGTCCGCGCATTCCCGGATGATCGAGGCCGCCGTGACGTCGCGGGTCTCGAGCGGATGCATGAAAACCTCGCCGTTCGCGTTCACGAGCTTCGCCCCGAGGGAGCGGACCTTCTCCGTCACGAGCGCGCCGAAGATCTGCTCGGGATACGCCGCGCCGGTCGGATGGTACTGGAGGGTGTCGGCGTAGAGGAGCTTCGCGCCTGCCCGGTAGCCGAGGATCAGGCCGTCCGCCGTCGCGCCGTAGTGATTCGACGTCGGGAAGCCCTGATAGTGGAGCCGTCCCGCGCCGCCCGTCGCCAGAATGACGCACTTCGCCCGCGCGATTTTGATCTCTCCGGTCTCCATGTTGAGGAGCACCGCGCCCGCGCACCGTCCGCCGTCGTCGAGGATCAGCTCGATCGCCGCGGTGAAGTCGATCACCGGGATCCCGCGGTTCAGCACCTCGTCGCGCAGGGTCCGCATGATCTCCGCGCCGGTGTAGTCCCTCGCCGCGTGCATGCGCTTGCGGGAGGTGCCGCCGCCGTGGGTCGTGATCATCGTGCCGTCGGGAGCCTTGTCGAACTCCACGCCGAGGTCGTTCAGCCACTGGATCGCGTCCGGGGCCTCGTTCACGAGCTTGTAAAGGAGCTCGGGCTTCGCCGCGAAGTGACCGCCGCCGAACGCGTCGAGATAGTGGATCGCCGGGCTGTCGTTCGGCTTGTCCGCCGCCTGGATGCCGCCCTCCGCCATCATCGTGTTCGCGTCGCCGATGCGGAGCTTGGTGACGATCATCGTCTTCATGCCGGCGTTGTCCGCCTCGATCGCCGCCGAGGAGCCCGCGCCGCCGCCGATGACGAGGACGTCGCATTCGTAGTCCGCGCGGGAGAGGTCGATCTCGTCCGGGTTCACGCGGGATTTTCCCTCGAGCAGGGCCGCCAGCTCATGCGGGACGAGCTCGCCGCGGTTGACGCCCACGCGCAGGGCCGCGAATTCGGATTTCTTGTAGTCGGGATGATAGGTTTCGAGAAGCGCGTCCTTTTCCGCCGCCGTCATGCGTCTCGGTTCGAGGACCGTATTGGCGTCGCGGGCGGCTTCGACCTTCTTCATGGATTCGAGCATTTCGCCTGTGTACATGGCCGCACTCCTTTCTTATGCCTCAATTTCGCGGTTGTTGTAGAGCTCCTGCATTTCGGAGACCGGCTTCTGCATGAGCGCTTCGAGCAGGTCTTCGAATTTGCCGTCGCGGATCTCACGGACCCGGTCGGCGAGGTGCTCCGATTTCGGCGCGAGGTACTTGCCGTTGATCCGGCGGGCGAGCAGCGCGACCTGCGGATGGGAGATCCCCGCCGGGCAGCGCGACGAGCAGACGCCGCACATGACGCAGTCGAAGGATTCCTCGGCGCACTTCTCAAAGTCCCCGCGCTGGGCGTAGGCGATGTACTGCATGACGTTCAGTCCCTGCGTGCAGGACTTGGTGCAGGCATTGCAGCCGACGCACGCGTAGATCTCCGGGTAGAGCTGCATCATGACGGCCTCGTTCGCCGGGACCTTTTCGATGTCGTAGACCTGCTTCACGAGCGGGAAGAATGGCAGGGTCGCAACGTACATGTCGTTCACGACCTTCGTCTGACACGCGAGGCAGACCTTGAGCTCGCGGTCGCCCTTGACGCGGTAGATGGTCGCGCACGCGCCGCAGAATCCGTTCCGGCAGCCGCATCCGCGCACGAGCTGGTAGCCCGCGTACTCCATCGCGCCCATGATCGTCAGATTATCCGGCACGGAATAACATTTTCCGAAGAGAAAAACGTTGACAAAGTTTTCCATCTGATACTCTCCTTAATACTCATCCGGCAGCTCGCCGAGCTCGTCGTAGCGGAAGACGGGACCGTCCTTGCAGACGTATTTCGCCCCGATGTTGCACCGCCCGCACTTGCCGACGCCGCACTTCATCCGCAGCTCCATCGTCGTCCAGATCTGCTCCGGCGCGAAGCCGAGATCGGACAGCCCCTGCACGGTGAATTTGATCATGATCGGCGGGCCGCAGACGAGCACCGTCTTCGCGCGGTCCGGGTCGAGCTCCTTCACATAGTTCGGGACGAAGCCGACGTGCCCCTCCCAGCCCTCCTGTTCGCGGTCGATCGTGAGATCCACGCGGAAGCCGGGGGCAGACTGCCATTCGTCGAGGATTTCCGCGTAGTCCACGAGGTCGTCCTTCGAGCGCGCGCCGTAGATGATCTGCACCTCGCCGTAGTTTTCGCGGTTGTCGCGGACGTAGTTGATGACCGAGCGCAGCGGAGCCAGCCCGATGCCGCCCGCGATGAAGAGCAGGTCGTGCCCGCGCAGATCCTCCTCCACCGGGAACGGACGCCCGTAGGGTCCGCGGACCGTCACCTCCATGCCCGGCTCCAGCATGTGCAGCCAGTTCGTGAGATGCCCGCATTTCTTGATGGAGAATTCCATGCAGGCCCGGTTCGTCGGGCTGGACGTGATCGAGAACATGCCCTCGCCGACGCCCGGGATCGAGATCATCGCGCACTGACCGGGGAGGTGGTCAAAGGGCTTCTTCCCTTCGCGCGTCAGGATGCGGAAGGTCTTGACGTCCGGCGTGTCGATGCGGACGTCCTCCACCACGACGGGATGGGGAATCAGGGTTTCACTGTTCATCTTGATCCTCCGAAAGCGTTTTCATGACTTTGACGATGTTCATGTGGATCGGGCAGGAGGCGAGACACCGCCCGCACCCGACGCACCCGAACTCGCCGCCGTTGTTTTCCGGGAAATACACGAGCTTGTGCATGAACCGCTGGCGGAAGCGCTCCTTCTGCGTCAGGCGCGGATTGCCGCCCGCCATCTTCGTGAAGTCGGAGTACATGCAGGAGTCCCAGCAGCGGAACCGCCGGACCTCGTGCCCCGTGTCGTAGTCGCGGATGTCGTAGCACTGGCAGGTCGGGCAGACGAAGGTGCAGGTCCCGCAGCCGATGCAGGCCTCAGAGAGCGACGCCCATTCGGGTCTGTCGAAGAACGCCTTCGTCTTCCCGCCGCCGAACGCGTCGGTTTTGAGCTCCGCGAGCGGCAGGCGGCGCATGATCTCCCGCGTCCGCTCCTGCGCTGCCCGGGCGCCGGATTCGTCCCGGTCCTCGAAGCAGTCCGCAAGCGGCTCGAGGAACGCCCGGCCCGCGTCGGT
>CACZSA010000417.1 GCA_902783705.1 uncultured Ruminococcus sp. | reverse complement strand
ATGGCTCTCGAAGACCGAGAAGGTCCGCATCGACATGCTGAAGCACTTCGGGTACTATTCCACCGAATCGAACGGGCACCTGTCCGAGTACGTCGCATGGTACCGCAAGAATCCCGAGGAGATCAACAAGTGGCTCGATCACGCGGGCGGCTGGTCCAACGGCGAGACGGGCGGGTATCTCCGCGTCTGCCGGGAGGGGCGGAACTGGTTCGAGACCGATTTCCCGAACTGGCTCGCGGCTCCGGCGAACCGATTCGTCCCCGAACAGCGCTCGCAGGAGCACGGCTCCTACATCATCGAGGCGCTCGAGACCGGGCGGACCTACCGCGGGCACTTCAACGTCATGAACGAGGGCACGATCACGAACCTGCCCTACGAGTGCGTCGTCGAGGTCCCCGGATACGTCGACAAAAACGGCATCAGCATCCCGAAGGTCGGGGATCTGCCCCTCGGATGCGCGGCGGTCTGCTCGCAGTCCTCGTGGGTGCAGCGGCTGTCGGTCGAGGCGGCGGTGGCGGGGGACCGGCGGCTCCTCGTGCAGGCCATGATGATGGACCCGCTGACGGGCGCGCTGCTCACGACGCCGGAGATCGATCAGATGGTCGACGAATACCTGATCGAGGAGGCCGAATGGCTCCCGCAGTACGCCTGCGAGATCGAGCGGGCGAAGGTCCGCATGGAGGAGCGCCGCGCGAACGGGACGTTCATTACAAAGCACCGCGAGGACACGGGCGCGGCGAAGATCCGCGAGAAGACGGTCGCAGAGATGCAGGCCGAGGCGGACGAGAGACGGAAGCTCGCTGCGAAGACCGACAAGACGCACTGAGCGTCAAGACAGGGGGAGGACGGGATGCAAGTACGCAGGCTGCGCACGCCGGAGGAGTTCTTCGCGGCGCATATGATCTACAACACCTGCTTTCACGTGCGGGTGAACGACCTCGAGGAGGAGCGGGCGTCGGCGGCGGAGGACAGGTCCGAATGCTGGGGGACGTTCGACGACGACGGGACGCTCATGTCCTTCGTCGTGAATAACCATCTCACGACCTATTTCGACGGGCATCCCGTGATGACGGGCGGGATCGGGGGCGTCTCGACCCTGCCGGAATACCGCGGGCGGGGCGCGTCGGGAGCCGTCTTTGAAAAGCTCCTTCCGGCGGCATATGAGCGGGGCGAGGTCTTCTCCGCGCTCTTCCCGTTCTCCGAGGCGTTCTACCGGAGGTTCGGGTACGAGGTCCTCTGCATGCAGAACGACTATACCATGAAGCCGGAGGCCCTCGCGGGGTACCGCTTTGACGGTCGGGCGGAGCTCTGGCATCCCGGCGATCCGCTGGACGAGATCATGGCGCTCTACGAGAATTTCGCGGGGCGGTGCAGCCTGGCGGGCGTGCGCACGGAGGATTCCATGCGGCGGGAGCACGTCGGGCGGGCCTATTACCGCGACCGGGTGTACTGCTACCTCCTGCGCGAGGGGGACGAGGCCGTGGCGTTCGTGGTGTTCCAGGACGACCGGGTTCCGGGGCGCGGTCCGATCCTCGCGGTGGGCGACGGCGCGTGGAAGGACGGGCGGGGACTGCGGGCGATCCTCGGGTTCCTCTCGCGCTTCTCGGCGGACTACGAGACGGTCGAATTCTACACGCCCGGCAACGTCGAGCTCTTCTCCCTGATCCGCTCGCCGAAATCCTTCGACATCGAGAAGAAGACCCGGCACGATTTCATGGCGCGGACCGTGAACGTGCGGCGGGCCCTCGAGCTCCTCGCGAATCCCTGCGGTGTCTCCTTCACCGTGCGCGTCGCCGATCCCCTCATTCCGCAGAACAGCGGCACCTGGCGCGTATCGGCGGACGGCGTGCGGGAAACGGAGGAGGCCCCCGACATCGCCTGCGGCATCGGCGGCTTCACCCAGATGGTCCTCGGCGCCGTCTCCCTCGAGGAAGCGGCCCTGTCCGACGACGTGACCCTCATAAACGCCCCGGAAATCCTCCGGACGGTGTTCCGCAAGAAGGCGATTCTGAACCGGGAGTGCTTCTGAGCGGTCCGGATGGGATCGGAAACAGGCGGAGAGCGCGGGAAAACGAACAACTTTGAGAAAAAATCCTTGCACAATCCGCTTCGATGTGGTAAAATACAGAAAAGCGTATCATCCCCGGAGGAGACTATGACCAACAGAGAACGCGCGATGAACATCCTGCACTACCGGCCCGTCGACCGGATGCCCGCCGTGCACTTCGGCTACTGGAGCGAGCTGCTCACCGAATGGGCCGATCAGGGAAAGATCCCGCGGGAGCTGGCGGAGGGGAACTGGGACGGCAGCGAGAAGGACATGGCCCTTGATAAGCTGATCGGCTGGGACTTCAACTGGTATCACTGCACCGGATCGAACAACGGGCTCTCCCCGCGGTTTGAATCGAAGGTCCTCGAGGTCCTCCCCGACGGCTCGCGGCGCATCCTGAACGGCGACGGCATCATCGAGCGGCACAAGCCCGGCGTCACGTCGATCCCGTCGGAGGACGACTACCTCCTGAAGGACCGCGAGGCGTTCGAGACCCTCTTCCGCCCGAAGATGCAGTTCTCGCCCGACCGCGTGAACCTTGAATACTACCGGCATTTCAACGAGACGAGGCCGCAGGACATCCCGATCGGGCTGCACCTCGGGTCGGTCCTCGGCGATAT
>CACZSA010000416.1 GCA_902783705.1 uncultured Ruminococcus sp. | reverse complement strand
TCTGGGAGCGGTGATTGACAAGAGGCCGGCTCCGGAGGCCTCTTGTCCGCCAGCCGCGCAGGCGAAAAAACAATCGACTTGGTCGATTCATCCCCGCAAGCGCCAGCGCGCAACCCCAAAGAATAAAAACCCGCGCGATCCCGTTTTAAAGGATCGCGCGGATACGTTCAGCGAAGAAGCTTACAGCTTCTTCATCTCTTCCCGAAGCTCGACCAGCCTTTCGTGCAGGTACGCCGTGTACTTGTCGGTGTACTCCATGTACTTGTCAAACCCGATGTTCCCCTCCGTGTATTCCTGCTTCACCAGCTTCAGCATCTCCGTCACGCGCTCTTCGACGTCGTTCATCTCACGCTCGATGTTCGCGCGGACTGCCTCCGCCGTGGGTGCGGGTTCGCTGTCGTCCGCCGGTTCTTCCTCGTGGCCCTCTTCCCAGATCCATTCGGCCTCGGCGTCGGGATCGGCGGTCCGTTCGGTGCCCTCGTCCCCCGCGTCGCCGAGATCGTCCATCATGGCCCTGAGGTTTTCCTTCATCTCGCGGAAGGCCTCCTTCAGGCTCTCGCCCGCGGCCTTCGTCTCGCCCTTCAGCCATTCGACCGAGCCGCCCGACGCGTTCTTGAATTCGGCCCAGCCCTTTTTCAGCTCTTCCCATGCCACCGTGAGCGCGTCCTTCGCCTCCCGGCGGATCTCCTCGATGTTTTCCTTCGCCTGACGGCAGAGCTCCTCGTCGAGGATCGAATCCTTCTTCGTCTCCCCTTCGGCCTCCTTCGCCGCCTGCGCTTCCTCAAACGCCCGCTTCGCCGTCTCGAAGTTGGCCTCGGCCTCCTCGAAGGCGCGCTTTGCGCTCTCGAACGCGTCGTCCATGGCGTCCGCCGTTCCTTCGGCAACCTCGTCCGCCGCAGCCTTCAGATCCTCCGCGGCCTCCGGGGCATGCTCGGCAAACGCGGTCTTCACCGTGTTCACGGCCTCCTCCGCCTTCGCCGCCGCCTTTTCCACGACACCGCTTTTCTCGACCTCGCGGATGACATTTTCCGCCTCCGCCGCGGCCTTCTCCGCGATCTCGCGGGCCTTCGCCATTTCCACGCGGAAACGCGCGATCATATCGTGGATTCTCTGTTCGTGCTCGTTGTTGTATTCGCTCATGATAGGTTCCTCCATATTCTCTGTATTGGTCAGTTTTTCGTCCCCGCCGCGCGGGAAAAGAAGAAGATCCGGGTAAATCTCATCCGGATCCTCTGCGTATGATGTCTCGGTCAGCCAGACGGCGCGCCCGTGCTTCACGAGCCCGCGGGCCCGCTTCGGGTAGGTTTCGCCGATCTGATGTCCGTCTGCATCGAATACGCGGATCCGAAATCCGCTTCCGTTGGCTGTCATGGGTGTCGTCCCCTTTCGATGACGGATATTGGGTTGTGCGCAGCGTCCGTTTTTTCGCATGGGTGCCGTCCCCCTCGCTGCATCCCCATTATACCACCCGCCCCCGCCCCTGTCAAGCGTCCGGCGATTAAGATTGGATTAAAGAAAGATGAAACCGGGGCCCCCTATGCCCTTTTCCCGGAAATTTTTCGGAGAATCGCGCGGAAATTTTCCGCTTTTCCCTTGACATTGCGCCTTTTTCATTGTAAAATATGAGGAGCTATGCAAGTATTTGCCAATCGAATTATTTCTCAAGGAGATCGAATCAACATGAGCCTGAAATCCCAGGAAACCATCGCTGCCAATCAGCGTAAAATTACCTTTGACGTCGACGCCGAAACCTTCAAGAAGGCGATCGAAAAGGTCTACCGCCGCCAGGCGAAGAACATCACCATCCCCGGCTTCCGCAAGGGCCACGCCCCCCGCGCCATCATCGAAAAGATGTACGGGAAGGAAGTCTTCTTCGAGGACGCCATCAACGAAGTCATCCCGGACGCCTACACCGACGCCGTGAAGGACATCGAGGAGACCATCGTCTCCCGTCCCGAGTTCGACCTCGTCTCCGCCTCCGTGGAAGACGGCGCCGTCCTTTCCTGCACCTACTTCGTCAAGCCTGACGTCGAAATCAAGGATTACCTCGGCATCCCGGTCGAGCGTCCCGCGGCGAACGTCACCGAGGACGAGGTCAACGAAGAGCTGAAGCGCGTCCAGAACCGCAACTCCCGCATGATCGACGTCGACGACCGTCCGGCCCGGAACGACGACCTCGTCAACATCGACTTCGAAGGCTTCGTCGACGGCGAGGCGTTCGAGGGCGGCAAAGCGGAGGGCCACCAGCTCAAGCTCGGCTCCGGCCAGTTCATCCCCGGCTTCGAGGATCAGGTCGTCGGTCACGCCGTCGGCGATGAATTCGACGTCGTCGTCACCTTCCCGGCGGACTATCAGGCTGAGAACCTCGCGGGCAAGGAAGCCACCTTCAAGTGCAAGCTCAACGGCATCAAGTACACCGAGCTCCCCGTCCTCGACGACGAGTTCGCGCGCGACGCCTCCGAGTTCGACACGCTCGACGAATACAAGGAAGACATCCGGAAGCACATCGAAGAGGACCACAAGAAGGCCGCCGACAACAAGGTGGACGAGGAGCTCATCGACGCGCTCATCGAAAAGCTCGAGGCCGACATTCCCGAATGCATGTTCGAGAACGAGACCGAGAACGAAGTCCGCGACTATGACAACCGCCTCCGCATGAACGGGCTCGACCTCAAGACCTACTTCCAGTACACCGGCCTCGACCTCGACGCCCTGCGCAAGCAGATGCGTCCGACCGCCGAGCGTCAGGTCAAGACCCGCCTCGCGCTGGAGAAGATCGCCGCCCTCGAGAACATCGCCGTCTCCGACGAAGAGATCGAGGAAGAGTATAAGCGTCTCTCCGAGCAGTTCGGCATGGAAGTCGACAAGGTGAAGGAAGCCGTCGACACCAAGTCCGTGACCGAGGACCTCAAGGTCAAGCACGCCATCGATCTCGTCCGCGAGAAGGCGAACATCACCGAAGCCGCGCCGAAGACCGAAGAGCCCAAGGCGGAAGACGCCGAATAAGCACGCCCGATCCGCAAACGACGCCGCTGTCCGTAAACCGCCGGGCAGCGGTGTTTCCGGTTCATCCGGCGGATTTCCCGCATGAACCGCGGAAAAGTCGGCGAATACTCCCGCGA
>CACZSA010000415.1 GCA_902783705.1 uncultured Ruminococcus sp. | reverse complement strand
GGCCTGGAGATTCCTAAGAGGACCCGGCCCGAGGGTCCTCTTAGGTCCCGTCCGGAAGGACAAAAAAATAATGGATTTGCAAGATCCATCATCCGCAAGCGCCAGCGCGCAAATTGCATGAGCGGTTCAAGCAATGATGGGATACGAAATCTCACATGAAGGGGCACGGATTGCCGGCGCATCTGACACTCGTTTATGCAGTTAACAGAACGGTCATACGTCTGCAACGCGCGCCTCAAGCCCGCGAGGGCTCCCCGCCCGCAAGCGTCAGCGCGCAGGACACAAGAGAATACCCTTCCTCGTGTGCGTCAGCGCGCAGACGGAAGAACCGCACTTCTTCCCTCTTCCTTGTCCGATATTTTCCCTTGCATTTCCCGCATAAATGCGGTATAATGAGATGAACACTCGTGCGGACTTTTCCTTTTGGAGGTGCGCATGCGGTTTTATTATTTCTGGACGAAATTCTGGCGGAGCTTTCTCTGCGGGCTCGGGATCGGCGGAGCGGCGGCAGTCGTTCTCTTCTCCCTCGTGTTCGCCGTGCTCCGCGTCCGATTGGGGCTCTGACATGATCCGACTTGACAAATACCTCTCCGACAGCGGGCTCTTCTCCCGCCGCGACGCCTCCCGCCTGATCCGTTCGGGCGCGGTCACGGTCGGCGGGATGCCCCTCCGCGATCCGTCGGCAAAGATCGACGAGGAGACCGCCTCCGTCGCGGTGAAGGGACAGCCCATCGGGTACGAGCGGATCCGCTGGTACATGCTGAACAAGCCCGCGGACACCGTCTCAACCACCGACGACGATCCGAAGTCCGTGATGAACCTCCTCCCGCCCGAGCTGCGGCGCGTGGGGCTCTTCCCCTGCGGGCGGCTCGACATCGACACGACGGGGCTCCTGCTCCTGACGAACGACGGCCCGACGGCGCACGATCTCCTCTCGCCGAAGAAGCACTGCGAAAAGCGGTACCGCTTTACCTGCCTGCCGCTCGACGAGGATCAGGTGAGGCGTCTCGAGGGCGGGATCGAACTCTCCGACTTCACCTCGAAGCCGTGCAAAGTCACCCTGGACGATCCCGGGCACGGCGCGATCACCGTCACGGAGGGCAAATACCACCAGATCAAGCGGATGTTCCTCGCCGTCGGGTCGGAGATCCTCTCCCTCGCGCGCGAGACATTCGCCGGGATCCCGCTCGATCCGTCGCTCGCACCGGGCGAATGGCGCACGCTGACGGAGGACGAGATCGCCCTTTTGCACACGAATTCAGACCACAGCGGAGTATAAAGAAGAAAATGGACATTCTCGAACGGCTCAGCGAAGAGCTGAAAATCCCCTATCCCCGCCTCGAGGCGACCGTGAAGCTCCTCGACGACGGCAACACGGTCCCCTTTGTCGCGCGGTACCGCAAGGAGGTCACGGGAGGCCTCGACGACACGGTCCTGCGCACCCTCGCCGACCGCCTCGCCGCCCTGCGGAATCTCGAAAAGCGGAAGGAAGAGGTCCGCGCCCTCATCGACGCGCAGGGGAAGCTGACCCCCGAGCTCGCCGCCTCGATCGAGCGCGCCGCGACCGTCACCGAGGTCGACGATCTCTACCGCCCCTACCGTCCGAAGCGCAAAACCCGCGCGTCCGTCGCCCGTGACCGCGGACTCTCGCCGCTCGCCGATCTTCTCCGCGAACAGCGGCGCAGTTATTCGCCCCCGCTCGAGGAGGCCGCCGCGGCGTACATAACGGACGAGGTCCCCACGGCGGACGACGCACTCGCCGGGGCGCGCGACATCCTCGCCGAGGAGATCTCCGACGATCCGGAGCTCCGCGGCCTGATCCGGCGCATGACCGCCGCAGAGGGGCGCATCGTGACGAAGAAGAAGGCCGAGAATCCGGTCTTCGAGCAGTATTACGACTATTCCGAGCCGATCCGCACGATCCGACCCCACCGCGTCCTCGCCGTCAACCGCGGGGAAAAAGAGGAGGCCCTGACCGTCTCGATCGAGATCGACCGCGGCAAGATCCTCGCAGAGATCCTGCGCCGCACGCTGAAGCACCGGGACAGCCCCGCCGCCGCGCACATCGAGGCCGCCGTCGAGGACGGATACGACCGCCTGACCGCGCCTTCGATCGAGCGGGAGATCCGGTCCGATCTGACCGAGAGCGCCGGGGAATCCGCGATCGCGCTCTTCTCGGTCAATCTGCGCAACCTCCTCATGCAGTCCCCCTTGAAGGGCAAGACGGTCCTCGGCTTCGATCCGGGCTACCGGACGGGCTGCAAGCTCGCGGTCGTCACGCCCACCGGAGCCGTCGCGGACACCGCCGTCATCTACCCGACGAAGCCCCGCGAGGACATCGAGGGCTCGAAGCGCACCGTGATGCGGCTGATCCGGAAGTACGGCGTCGACGTCGTGGCGATCGGCAACGGGACGGCCTCCGGCGAGAGCGAGATGTTCATCGCCGAGACTCTCCGCGAGCTCGGCGGGAACACGAAATACATCATCGTCTCCGAGGCGGGCGCGTCGGTCTATTCCGCGTCGGAACTCGGGGCCGAGGAATTCCCGGACTTCGACGTCACGGAGCGCAGCGCGGTCTCCATTGCGCGGCGGCTCCAGGACCCCTTGGCGGAGCTGGTGAAGATCGATCCGAAATCCATCGGCGTCGGGCAGTATCAGCACGACATGAAGCCCGCGCGCCTCGACGAAGCCCTGACCGGCGTGGTCGAGGACTGCGTGAACGCGGT
>CACZSA010000414.1 GCA_902783705.1 uncultured Ruminococcus sp. | reverse complement strand
GGGCCGGGTGATTGACAAGAGGGCCCGGCCTGAGGGTCCTCTTGTCCGCCAGCCGCGCAGGCGAAAAAAACGATCGACTTGGTCGATACATCCCCGCAAGCGTCAGCGCGCAACAATAAATGTAATTCTCAATCCGTCCCCCGTACGAGAGTCCGCGGACCGCACGAAAGGCCGCAAGCCGAAGAAGCGGCACAGCACATATAAAAAATCTTCCCACAGAAGGAGCCCCACCCTATGTCCCTCCCCGTGAAGCTGAAAAAACTCCGCCCGGATGCGCGCATCCCGGCGTACCAGAGTACCTCCGCCGCCGCGTGCGACCTCTGCGCCGCCCTCGACGCGCCGCTGACCCTCGAACCCGGCGAGCGCGCCCTCATCCCCACCGGACTCGCCATGGACTTCGGCGCATCCGACGGCTCCGTCGCCGCGCTCATCTTCGCCCGGAGCGGTCTCGCTGTCCGGCAGGGCCTCGCGCTCTCGAACGGCGTGGGCGTGATCGACGCCGACTACCGCGGGGAGATCAAGGTCGCCGCCGTCAATCTGGGCAAAGAGCCCGTCACCGTCCGGCCCGGCGACCGCGTCGCGCAGATGGCCTTCGTCCCCGTCCTCCGCGCCTCCTTCGAGGAGGCGGACGAGATCGGCGAGACCGAACGCGGAGAGGGCGGATTCGGACATACGGGCGTGTAAAGCGTTTAAAGGAAGAAGGGAATCATCATGCGCACGAAATCATTCTGGCTGTATCTGTTCCTCACCCTTGCGGGGATCGTCGTGGGGGGACTCGTCGCGGAGATCACGGCGGGGATCCCGGCGCTCTCGTGGCTCTCCTACGGGCAGGGCTTCGGCACCGAGGGCCCGGTCGTCCTCAACCTCACCGTTTTGCAGATCACGTTCGGGATCTATGTCAAGATCACGGTCTCGACGGTGATCTTCGTCATGCTCTCCCTCCTGCTCGGACGGCTCGTGACGCGGAACTGAGGGATTTGCGGCGATGGCATACAAGAGAGAGATCATCCTCGCGTCGGCGTCTCCCCGCCGGCATGAGATCCTGACGCTCGCGCGCATTCCGCACCGGGTGCTGACGGCGCCGGCGGACGAGGGGGCGGTCCCCTTTCCGGCGGGCGATCCACAGGACTACGTGATCGCGCTGGCGGAGCTGAAAAACAACGCGCTCTTTGCGGCCTGCGGCGGCGAGATCGGGGACACGCCCGTCCTCTCGGCGGACACGGTGGTGTGGTCGCCCGAGTGGAGGCGTCCGCTCGGCAAGCCCCGGGACGCGGACGACGCGCGGCGGATGCTGCATGCGCTCTCCGGCAAGGCGCACGAGGTCTGGACGGGCGTGATGATCCGGTCGGGGGATCGGATGTCGCGCTTCGCCGTCTCGACGGAGGTGCGCTTCCGCCGCCTCACGGACGGGGAGATCGACGAATATGTGGAAAGCGGGGATCCGCTCGACAAGGCGGGGGCGTACGGCTACCAGAGCGGGGCGTGCGTCTTCGTGGAGGAGATCCGCGGGGATTATTACAATGTGGTGGGGCTGCCCGTCTGCCGTGTCGCCGAAGAGCTGGCGCGGCTCGGGGAATGAGCCCGGGAAGGAAGTGAGACGATGAAGACAATCGGAATTGACCTCGGGACGGCGAACACGCTGGTCTATGTGAAGGGGCGCGGGATCATCCTGCGGGAGCCGTCGGTGGTGGCGGTGGAATCGAAGACGAAGAAGGTCGTGGCGGTCGGGAACGAGGCGAAGCTGATGCTCGGCAAGACGCCCGGCTCGATCACGGCGATGCATCCCCTGAAGGACGGCGTGATCGCGGAGTTCGACGGGACGGCGGCGATGCTGAACCACTATTTCAAGAAGGTATCGGGCAGCACGATTTTCAGCCATCCGCGCGTGATGGTCTGCATCCCCTACGGTGTGACCGAGGTGGAGCGGCGCGCGGTGGAGGACGTGGCTTTGGCGGCGGGCGCGCAGTCGGTGGCCCTCGTGGAGGAGCCGAAGGCGGCGGCGCTCGGGAGCGGCCTGCGGGTGGACGATCCGCGCGGGTCGATGATCATTGACATCGGCGGCGGGACGACCGAGGTGGCGGTGCTTTCGCTCGGCGGGATCGTGCTCTCAAAGTCCCTGCGGACGGCGGGCGCGGAGCTGGACGAGGCGATCACGAGCTACATCAAACGGAAATACAACATCCTGATCGGCGAGACGACGGCGGAGCTGTTGAAGAAGCGGATCGGGAGCGCGCATCCGGCGACGGACCGGGGGGCGATGGAGGTGCGGGGGCGGAATCTGCTCTCGGGCCTGCCCGCGGTCGTGACGATCCGCTCGGGCGAGGTGCGCGAGGCGATGCAGAACGAGGTGCAGCAGATCGTGGAGGTGATCCGGAATACGCTGGAAAACACGCCTCCGGAGCTGGCCTCCGACATCTATGACACGGGCATCATGCTCTCCGGCGGCGGCGCCCTCCTCGCGGGCATCGACCTCCTCATCTCCCGCGTGACCGGCATCCGCACCGTCGTGGCGAAGAATCCCATCGACTGCGTCGCCGTCGGCATCGGCCGCTACATCGAAAACGGCGAAACCGGGGGACTGAATTACCGGAACAAGTAACGGGGAGAACGGGGGAACGGTCGCTTTCCTGAAATGAAAGCCTGCGATCAAGCATCGCCGCAAAGAACTTTACAACGGGAAATGGCGTAGCTTCACCAATACAGCGAAGCGGCTGGATATTGTGCGGCTTCGGGATGCTTGTGCAGCGCGTTTGCGGACGTATTGTACGGTGCGGCCCTCATTCTGCATTCATCATTCATCATTCATCATTCTTAATTCACAATGAAACAGTTCTTTCAGTCCAAATTCTTTTACATCGTGACCGTCGCGGCGCTGCTGGTATGCATTGTGCCGACGGTGCTGGCCTCGATGGGGGCGACGTTCGTATTGCGCGACGCGGTGAACGGGGTGCTGACGCCCTTCCAGAAGTTCTTCAACTACGCCGCCGACGCGATGGACGGCTTCGCGGGGTATTTCTACCGCTTTGACGAGCTCGTCGAGGAGAACAACCAGCTTCGCGAGGAAGTGGCGGAGCTCCGGACGCAGATTTACGACTCGACGGAGCGCGAGGAGATGTACGCATGGATGGCGGACTTCCTCGAGATGAAGCGCGTGCACACGGACTACAAGATGCTTCCGGCGTCGGTGACGGGCCGGGAAAGCGGGAATTATTCGAAGATGCTCACGATCGACGTCGGCACGTCGGCGGGGGTGGAGATCAACATGCCGGTGGTGACGTCCGAGGGCATTGTCGGGCGGATCACGGAGGTCGGGCACAACTGGTCGAAGGTGACGACGATCGTGGAGCCGAACTCGTCGGTCGGCGCGTACGTCGAGCGGACGAACGACCTCGGGGTATGCCGCGGGGACTTCTCGCTGGCGGCGGACGGGCTGATCCGGCTGAACTATCTGCCGGGCGACTCGGAGGCGGCGGTCGGGGACCGGATCCTGTCGAGCGGATACGGAAGCGTCTATCCGCGCGGGCTGGTGATCGGGTACATTGAAGCGGTGGAGCTGAACCCGTACACGCGTTCGGTGGCGGTACAGGTGAAATGCGCGGCGGATTACAGCGATCTCGCGCGGGTGATGGTGCTGACGGACTACGACATCACGGTGGTGAGCGCGTCGGATTTGGATTGAGAACCAAATCCGAACTGCCGCGGACGCAGTTCACGCGTCACGCACAAGCGGCGTGGGACGTAGTTTCCTTTAACGCACTGCATAAACGAGTGTCATTGCACGGCACAGACGCATTCTCCTTCAACGCACTGCATAAACGAGTGTCATTGCACGGTACAGATGCATTTCCCCTTCAACGCACTGCATAACTGAGTGTCATTGCACGGTACAGATGCATTTCCCCTTCAACGCACTGCATAACTGAGTGTCATTGCGAGGAAGGACCTTCAGGTCCTGACGTGGCAATCCGTTCTCCCTTTCATGTGCGATTTATGATCGCGTCATTGAACCGCCCATGCAGACTGCGCGGCTTCGCTTGCGGATATTACATATTCGCACCTTCCGTGCAGGAGAAGAGGAAGAATCCCCTCCGGGGGATTCGGGATGCCCTGCGCAGGCGGCGCACAAGAGGCCTCCGGAGCCGGCCTCTTGTGAATCACCGCTCCCAAAGGAGAGGG
>CACZSA010000413.1 GCA_902783705.1 uncultured Ruminococcus sp. | reverse complement strand
GGGGAGGCGCTCCTCCCTCTCCTTTGGGAGCGGTGATTCACAAGAGGCCGGCTCCGGAGGCCTCTTGTGCGCCGTCCGCGCAGGACAAAAAAACTATCGACTTGGTCGATTCCTAATCCGCAAGCGCCAGCGCGCAGGACACGAGAAAATGTCCTCCCCCTTCTTTTGCACGGAAGGTGCAGATCCCTTCATCCGCAAGCGCCAGCGCGCAATCCAAAAGAATACAGAAAGAGCGCGTATGACGGGGAAAACATACGCGCCTCCCTTTGTCTTCGCTTTACCGTTCGATTTCCGCCCCGCAGATCCGCGCGTACGTCATGTACTCGTTGATCGCGTACGCTTCGAAGCGCCCGGTCACCGTGATCTCTTCCCCCTCCGCGGGGTAGGCCGATTCGTCCGCCCATGCCTCCGCGTCGCGGGGGAGGAATTCGATCGGCTCATAGCAGCATCCCGCCGCGTCCACCGCCCGGCACACGAGCTGTACCCCGTCCCGCGCGGGGATCGCCGCAAACGTCCCCCGGAACCGCACGACCTTCCCGTCGTATTCCGCGGGCGCGCTGTTCATGTGGCTCACCTCGGCGTAGAGCATCGTCGGATTCAGCCCCGTCAGATCGAGATCGATTGCCGCATATCCGTCGGACGGCTCCGTCTCCGCCCGCTCCGAGAACTCCGCCGTGTATCCCACGCCCTCAGCGGGCAGATCGGCATGGAGCGCAGCATCCGCCTCGCCTCCGCTCCGGGTACACGCCGCGCAGGCGAGAAGCACGGCGAGGACGCAGACCGCCCGCCGCATCAGTACGTCATCCGGGCGTCGATGAGCTGGCAGTAGCGCATGTATTCGCCCTCGTAATAGGTGTCAAAAACGCCGCTCACGGTGATCTCCGTCCCCTCCGCGGGGTAGTCGTCCGGGTAGACGTACTCCCCGTCGAGAACGAATTCCATCCCCTGCTGACAGCACGCCGCCGCGTCCGCGATGAAGCAGACGTAATAGTTCCGGTCCTCCCCGGGGTATGCCGCGAAGGTCCCCTTCATCCGCACCGTCTTCCCGACGTAATCGTCCGGCATCGCCATCATGTTGTAGACCTCGGAATAGACCATCGTCGAGCTCATGAGCGTCAGATCGACGTCGAATCCGCCGGATTTCGCCTTCTCCGACGCGCTGCCGACGCCTTCCGCCGAAGGCGCATCCGCCGCGAGCTCCGGCTCCTCCGCCTTTCCGCAGGACGGGAGCGCGAGGAGCAGAAGCGCCGCCAATACACAAAGCATCCGTTTCATTTCACAGTACCTCCTTTGAACCGCAGGAGCCGTCCCGCGAGGGTGAAGACGAGGAACGCCGCGATGTCGACCGCCACGATCGTGGACCCGACGGGCGTGCCTCCGATGATCGAGACGAGGATCCCCGCCGCCGCGCAGAGCACCGACAGCACCGCCGCGCAGACCGTCACCGCCCGGAAGCTGCGGAAGACCCGCATCGCCGAGAGCGCGGGGAAAATGATGAGCGCGGAGATGAGCAGGGAGCCGACGAGATTCATCGCGAGCACGATGATGACCGCCGTGAAGACCGCCACGAGGAGATTGTACGCCCCCGCCGGGATCCCGGTCGCGCGCGCGAAGCCCTCGTCGAAGGTCACGGCGAAAATCTTGTTGTAGAAGAGCACGAAGACCGCCACGACGATCACTGAGAGGATCACCGACAGCCAGACCTCGTTCTTCGAAAGCGTCAGAATGGACGTCGAGCCGAACAAAGTCGAGCAGACGTCGCCCGAGAGGTTCGCGGACGTGCCCCAGACGTTGAGGATCAGGTAGCCCATCGCCAGCGCGCCGACGGAGATCATCGCCACCGCCGCGTCGCCGCCGATCTTCGCCCCCTGTCCCGTGCGCAGGAGCAGGACGGCGCAGAGGATCGTCAGGGCGAGGACCGCGGGCATCTCGAAGCGGTCCGAGAGCTTGAGCACCGAGGCCAGCGCCGTCGCGCCGAACGCCACGTGGGAGAGTCCGTCGCCGATGAACGAGAAGCGCTTGAGCACGAGCGTCACCCCGAAGAGCGACGAGCAGAGCGCGACGAGTACCCCGACGATGAGCGCGTAGCGCACGAAGGGGAAGGTGAAATAGAAGGACAGCGTCTCAAAGAACGTCATAAAGCCGCGCCTCCCCTCTCTGCCGCAAAGCCGATCCCCTCGGTCCGGTAGCGCTCCGCAGGTCCGAACCAGACGCGCCCGCCGACGTGCAGGATCGTCTTCGCCCAGGTCAGCGCCGCCTCCAGATCGTGGGAGATCATGATGACCGTGATCTCGTCGTGGTTCAGCCCGTCGATCAGGCGGTACATCTCCGCCGTCACGTGCGGATCGAGACCCGCCGTCGGCTCGTCGAGCAGGAGAAGCTTCCGCGTTGCGCAGAGGGCGCGCGCGAGCAGGACCCGCTGCTGCTGACCGCCGGAGAGCTCCCGGTAGCACCGCCGCGCGAGAGCCGTGATCCCGAGCCGCTCCATCGCCTCCGCCGCCCGGTCCCGGTCCTCCTTCGCATAGAAGGGCCGCAGTCCCTGCCGCGGGAGGCATCCCGACAAAACGACCTCGCGCACCGACGCCGGGAAATCCCGCTGGACGGGCGTCTGCTGGGGGAGATACCCGATCTCCCGCCGCGTGACACCGCCGCCGAACTCCACCGATCCGCTCATCGCGGGCTGGAGGCCGAGGATGGTCCGCATGAGGGTGGACTTCCCCGCCCCGTTCTCGCCGACGATGCAGAGATAGTCCCCCGCTTCGACTTCAAAATTCAGGTTTTCGAGAATCGCCCGACCTTCGTAACCGAGGGTCAGGCCTGTGCATTTGAGCTGTGTCATGTTCTTCCTTATTTTACCGCTTCGCGCAGTACGTTCAGATTGGTCTCCATCACGCTGAGATAGGTCACGCCGTTCTTCACGTCCTCCGACGTCATGGACTGCATCGAATCGAGGACGAGGGGCGTCTGATTCTTCCCCGCCGTGTTCTCGATCACCGTCCGGGCGATCGAGCCGTCCGAGCTCTCGATCTGCAGCACGCAGCCGAGGCCCAGCTCGTCGACCTTGTGGGCGAGGAAGACGATCGTCTCGAACGACACCTCCGTCTCCGCCGAGCAGCCGGAGAACGCCGCGTAGTACGAAAGCCCGTAGTCGTCCGCGAGGTACCGGAACGGGAACCGGTCGCCGAAGAGGATCGTCTTCTTCGTCCCCTCCGCGACAGCTTTGGCATATTCCTCGTCGAGCGCGTTCAGGCGGGCGATGTAGTCCCCGGCGTTCGCGCGGTAGGCGTCCGCGTGCGCGGGATCGGCTTCTGAAATCGCATCCGCAAGGGAGGAGACCAGCGCGGCGGCGTTCTTCAGCGAGAGCCAGACATGCTCGTCGTATTCCAGTCCTTCCTCCTCGCCGCCGTCCTCTTCTTCGCCCTCCATGCCCTCGACGAGCTCCTCTTCCCGGGCGGCGTCGCCGAGCGCGTCCAGCAGGTTGACGACGATCCTGTCCGGGTTCCCGGCCGTCGCGAGGGCGTCCTTTACCCATTTATCGCTCTCGCCGCCGACATAGACGAACACGTCCGCCGATGAGATCTTCACCATGTCCGCCGCCGTGGGCTGATAGCTGTGCAGGTCCACACCCGTGTCGAGGAGCATCGTGAGCTCCGCGCCGCCGGCTTCTTCACCGAGGATCTCGCGGCACCAGTCGTAAACCGGGAAGATCGTCGTGACAATGGTCAGTCCTCCGTCTCCCGCGGGCGTTTTTCCGCAGGCGGCGAGCAGGCCGAGGAGCATCAGCGCGGCAAGAGCCGCCGAAAAAAATCTTTTCATAAATACAAAAACCTCCATATTGAATCCGAATTCCGAAAAAGGCGCACTTCCCCGCCGCATGACGACAGAGGGGCGCCGAGGTGTCCCGGATTCAATTGGAGAGCTTGACCCGAAGCGTGACGGGGGTCGCCGCGCGCGGGGCTGTGCGGACCGGATCCCCGGACTGCACATGCCGGAGAGCGGTCAATCCCGCCGCCGTGACCGTGAGGGTGACGCCGAGGGTTGTGAAATTCCGCAGGCATACCGCGATCCGGGCGCAGATCAGGCAGCCGTCGCCCGGGCAGTCGTGGTCAGCCTCGAGGGCCATGTACAGGGCCGAGCCGAGGAGCGACAGCACGACAAACAAGGCGACCGCCGCCGCCCATACGCGCATGCGCACCGATTTCGCCATGCCAATCCCTCCTTTCGTCCCGATACGCTGTCATTTTAGCACGGCAAAGCGGAATTGTCAAGCCCCGCTCCCCTCCCCGCGCCGAATGTTTACATCCGCATCACAAAAAATGGGAAAAACAGGCAATTATAGCACCAGTCTCCCCACTCTGACGCGCATGCCTACATGATGGGAGATCGCCGCTATACTGTATCAAATCAAGCCGCTGCACCTCATGGGCGGCAATCGATTCTCCCTTTTGATAGTTTCTTGCCAGGCTTCTTTTTAAAGAAGCCGCGTACTCCCCTGCGTATTCCCCCACATCCATCCGCGCATCTCGTCGCCGACGGTCGTCTCCTTGGTGTGTCCGGAGAACAGGACGGTCTCAGGCGGGAGAGTAAAGACGCGCCGGCGGATGCTGTCGAGCATGGTTTCGAGGCTGCCGCCGGGGAAACGGTCGTTTCCGATGCTGCCCTTGAAGATCGTGTCCCCGGTGAATGCGAAGCCCTCCCGCTCGTTGTAGTAGATCACCGAATCGGTCGTATGGCCCGGCGTGAAGAGCACGCGGAAGCGCACCTCCGGATCGGCGTCGAGGGCGATCTCGTCCCCGTCGCGCACGAGGGTGAGATCGTCGAGCAGAATTGGCGTGCCGCAGAAGACCGAGAGGTTCCACTTCGGATTCTGCGCGTAGTCCCTCGCGTTCTCGTGCGCGAGGACCGGACATCCGTACGCCTCCCGCATCGCCGCGACGCCGCCCGTGTGATCGAAATGCCCGTGGGTCAGAAGGATCTTCTCGATGATCCAGCCCCGCGAGCGCGCGTATTCGACGAGGCGGTCCCCCTCTGCGCCGGGATCGACCGCGAAGCCGTGGCCCGTCGCCTCGTCGATGTAAAAGAACGAATTTTCTTCAAAATACCCCTTTACGGGGACGGTGATGACCATAGTGCCTCCCTGACTTCGGTCCTGCCGGAGATGAAAAACCTCCCGCCCGGGTTGGGGGCAGGAGGCTTGGACATTCCGGGGCGGACCCGTGAATTTGCTTAGTGAACGATGTAGCGCTCGGTGTCCTTGTCGAACAGGTGGACGCGGGACATATCGAGGGCAACGTTGATGATGTCGCCGGCTCTCGCGGTGGAACGGGCGGAAACGCGGGCGGTGAGGTTG
>CACZSA010000412.1 GCA_902783705.1 uncultured Ruminococcus sp. | reverse complement strand
GTCGGCAGTCCGCGCGATGGCGCCCGCCGGGGCGAAGCTCATCGAATGGGGCCACCGCCTCGGATTCGCCTACATCGCCGGGGACCCGTCGGACGATGACCTCGACGCGCTCGCCGGACACATCGCCGAGACGAAGCAGCTTCTCTGCTCCTGTGCGCAGGTGATCTACCTCGACACGCGCACGATGGACGACCTCCGCGCCTTTGCCCGGCGGTTCCTGCCCCGCCTCGAGCGCGCGATGGAATCCCGTCCGCTCACGGACATCGGCGCGCTGGCGCAGCTCACGACGCGGAAGCGGTGCCGTGAGCTCGCCGAGACCCTCGGGGAGAGGTCGCCGGACGAGATCCTCCGCGGCGCGTCCGCCTCCCTGATCCTGCGGCGCGATTCAGCCCTCGAGCTCTCGCCGCTCTGGGGGAATGTGCTCGTGAAGCGGCTCCCGCGGGAGAATCTGCTCCCGGTCCTGCGCACGGCGAAGGGGACGCTCCAGACGGCGGGCCTGCTCTGTCCGGAGGCGGAACGCGCCGAGCTGACGGAGCTTCTCGTCCGGTCGGGCATCAACCGGGTGACGCGGGCGGGGACCCTCTCGGCGTCGTTCCCGGGCGAGGCGCACGACGGGGAGTACCCGCTCCGGCGCTACACGCGGGTCGTGGATATCGAAAAATGAACGCAGAAAAAGCGGAGAGCGCCCCGCCTGAGGCTCTCTCCGTTTTGTTTTGATGTTGGCATGGTTGCGATTCAGCGCATCCCGTAGATACTCCCGGCGATGTGGAGAAGCTCTTCCTTCGTGACGCTCGAGCTGTGCAGCGCATAACGGTATTCCGAATCGACCCAGTACAGACTGTAATTCGTTTCTCTTCCGTCTTTCGTGATACCGTAAATAAGCATTCCCTCATACGAGCCGACATAGACGGTTTCGTGGCGAATATCCAACTCCGACGAATTGTGCTGCGCTCCGCCCAGATATTCCTCCTCGCCCACCCGCAGATCAAATCGGTGGTAGCTGATCCAGTTTCCTTCGCTCTCGCCTGTTCCGTACAGAAGCAGGACCAGATCGTTCATACTGTTGTCCTGCCATACAACATAGCGCGGCGGCAGATAGAGAGGCCGGTCCGACACTGCCTTTTCCGCTGTTTCCGGGTTTGCGTTCTTGATGAAGCTGAATTCAAAGCGTTTCGGTGAATCCACCTTGACAAAAGTGCGGGCAAATGCGCCTCTGCCCGGTCCCAGTGCCACCGCCGCGACGGACAGGAACACCGCCGCCGCGAGGATCGCCGCCCCGCGCACGCTCCACCGCTTACCTGCGGGTCTGCCTGCGGACTTGTCGGTGCTTCGGCGGGAACCTCTGCCCGACATCTGCCGCCGGAACCGCCGCATCGACCGGGCGGAGAAGACGTGCTCCTCCTCCATCCGTTTCTCAAAATCCGCGAGCCGCGCGTCCGCGAGGATCTCCCCCGCCTCCCGCATCAGCTCTTCATCTGTATATTCCTGTTTCATGGGTTCTCTCCTTTCGTTTTCTGCGCGTCGATCCACTTCCTCAGCATCGCCCGCGCCCGCTCCAGCCGGGTGGACACGGTGCTTGCGGCGATCCCGAGCGCCTCGGCGCATTCGGCGTTCGTGAGTCCCTCGCCGTAGCGCAGGCGCACCGGATCCCGGTATTTCTCCGGCAGACCCGCCACGGCCTCCTCGAGCGATCCAAAGTCCTCCGCGAGGAAGTACGCCTCCTCCGCGCTCAGACCATCGGTCGCTTCATCGGGCCAGCCGCCGTCCTCCTCGTCCCCATTGTCCGCCGGGGCGAGTATTTCCCGGGCGGCGCGGCGTTTCCGCTTCCTCCATCGGTCGAGCGCGGCGTTTTCGGTGATCCGCATCACAAGGAGCCTCCGCCGCCGTTCGTCGAGACCGTCGAGGGCGTCGGGCCGGGCGCAGAGCTTTTCCACGGCGTCCATGACCGCGTCCTCCGCCGACCAGTCGTCGCCGAGGATGTCCCGCGCGATGCTGAACATGGCGTTTTTATACAGGCGGAAGACCGTCTCCGCAGGGGTCTCCGGGGGATCCGTCCCCTCGGCCTCTCCCGCGCCGTCCTTCATCCAAACCGGCAATCGCCGCACCTCCTTTGTTCTCATCCGGCGGGACTCGTACGCCGCCCCGTCTGTTCCTTTAGACGTCCGGGCGGGGAAATTTGTCTCAGAATTGCGGAAAAAATCTCCCCCGCGCGCAGATTCAGCGAACCGCACAAAGAAAAAAGCGCGGTTTTGTGCTTTTCGGCAAAGAAAAAAAGCCCCCTTCGGCGTAAAGGCGAGGCGCGGCGATGAAAATTTCGCGCAAAGGCCTTGACAAACGCCCGCCGGGGTGATATAATGAACAAGCATTCAGCCGGGAAATCGGGCTTTGCAAGACGCTGGTGTGGCTCAATGGCAGAGCAGCTGATTTGTAATCAGCAGGTTGTTGGTTCGACTCCGATCACCAGCTTGAACGCAGTCCGC
>CACZSA010000411.1 GCA_902783705.1 uncultured Ruminococcus sp. | reverse complement strand
GCTGATCTTCATGCGGGTCGTGCCGGTCTTCAGCCCCGTAAAGGTAAAGATCACATCGTACCCCGCTCCTCTGATCTTGTCGTGATTTGCGTCTTTTGTAGCGGTGCTTTTCCTCCGCGGATACGATCGATTCGTCGTCTATGGAAACCTTGAAGCGCGGTCCGCCGCCATCGAAGGAAGAGAACGAAAGGGTTGTGGGCGGTGTTTTTCGGCAGGAACCGAACAATAAAGCGATCAGGCTCATCACGATTACCTCTGCAGCAAGATGGCGATGTTTCATGGCTGTACCTCCCAGCACTCCAGGCAGTACTTTCCGTTATTATCTGTCCCGCACTCCGGGCAGTACCATTCTGGGCTAATGGAACCCTCCGCTTCGGTCGAGTAACTTCAAATTCCATTATATTATATCACAGACTTATGGATTTTTCTACCTCCATACGAAAAAAAGCGCCCCCACATCAGCTGATGAATGCGCCGATCTGCTGACGCCCTTCCGCCCTGTTTCTCATCCCGCCAGTCAGGCTGAAGATTGGATTGCCCTTGTTGTAAAGTGTCGATTGATCGACCGTGCTGTCCCGCTCTGAGAGCTTCGTGCCAAGCCTATGGATTCTCCCGATCTTCCGCAGTATCGGATTCTCTTTCTGACAAGGCATGGTTACACCCATCTCATATTATTGGAATCAATTTTGATCCGGATGGTAACATCACACTTGCGGAGGCTGTAAAACTCGCCGCCTGCATGAATCCGCTCAGCACGGACGGAGAAGTGACGCTCATCAACGGGACCCCGTGGTACGAGCGCTACGCCGATTACGGAAGAGAGTGTTTCCTCGCTTCGTCGGGAAAGGGCTTCTCCTACGACAACTTCATGGCGGCGCCGAACCGGATCATCAACCGCGCAGAATTCGCGTGGCTGTTCGCCCATGCCGTGCCCGCTTTCTCCCTTGCGGAGGTCAACGCCGTTCCGGACGACGCGCTCCCGAATGTCAAGAGCGGCACGGAGCCGTACTGCAATGAGATCTACATGCTCTACCTCGCCGGAATCGTCAACGGCTCGGACAAGGACGGATCCTTCCTTCCCGCCTCCAACATCAAGCGTTCCGAAGTCGCCGCCATCGCCGTGCGGATGATGGAGCCCGAGAAGCGCGTCGGACCGCCCGCAAATCTCGCAGCGGCTCCCGCGGTCGATCTCAACGGCGTGATCGCTGCGAACCGGCTGTCCGTCCTCGCGGGGCGGCACGGCACGGTAAAAGTCCACACGAGCGACAAGTATTTCGAGACCGATTCCTGGTTCTTCCTCGACGGCGGGACCGTCGTCAAAATCACCGAATCGATCTCCAAAGTCACCGGCGCCTTGATCGGCCTGAACACTCAGGTTGGGGATATGCTCTATAGCCGTTGCCGCGACCTCGGTATTCTCACTCTGTTTGGCATGACAGACGGAGCCTTCCTCGTGGGCGGGGGAGGCCGGAAATCATGGCTTTTGTTGTTTCCTTGTTTCCTCCTCCGCCCTGTCTGCCGTGCTCACATCCTCAGAGGTTTTCGTTCTTCATCGCGTCGACAGTGTTATCCTGACGGAGCTTGGCGGAGGCGTAGAGCATGGTGGCGAACACCACCGCGAAGACGCTCCCCACGGCGATGGCGACGCTGGTCCACGGCACATAGAAGCCCGTGTCGAAAGCGGAACCCGCGACTTGCCAGATCACGAAAGTCATGAGGAAGGCGGCGGGCAGGCCCCACATCAGCCCCTTCAGGCCGTAGATCACGCATTCGTAGTTCATCATCCGCCGGAATCCGCGCTCTCCGAGGCCGATGGAGCGGAGCATGGCGAACTCCCGGCGGCGCAGCAGGATGTTCGTCGAGATGGTGTTGAACACGTTGGCGAGCGCGATGAGGGAGATCAGGATGATGAACCCGTAGGCGAAGACGTTCACCACCTTCACGAGCATCCGGGTGGATTCCTCCTGCGCCGCCTCGTCCCAGAGCCTTGCCGTCGTCATGCCCGCCTCGGTCAGCACGTCCTGCATGGCATCATAGACCTGGGCGTGGTTCGGCGCGCGGAACCAGAAGTCCGTCTGCCCGGGGTCCGCCCCTTCCCTGAGTACCGCTTCTTCCATGCTGAACGGATAGAACAGCGTGAACTGATCCGCCTCCGCGCCGAAGACGGGCGTCTCGATCACGCCGCAGACGCGGTAGTCCGTCACCACCTCGGCCTCGCTCGCCGGGAAGGATTCGTATGCGTACCCGACGGCCCTGCCCTCCTCGTCCACGGCCAGATAGTC
Organism: uncultured Ruminococcus sp.; assembly: GCA_902783705.1. GTDB lineage: Bacteria > Bacillota > Clostridia > Oscillospirales > CAG-272 > UMGS1696. Next base: position 613 of record CACZSA010000411.1, on the reverse strand, counting down.
GAGCATCCGCTCCCCGCTCTCGGATTGGGAGTACCCCGTAAAGAGGTACCCTTCCTTCTCCATGGGCGACGCGCCTTTCACGACGCAGGGGATCTTCCCCTCGTCCAGGGTATGAAGATAGCCGTACCGGACTGAGCCGCCCCGCACCTCGCGCATAGTCCGGGATTGGTTGAGCGCCATGGCCTGCGGGTGTTTGGGATCGAAGCATTCTTCCGGATCCTGCCCGTTGGCCCGGCACAACTCCCGGAAGGACTCGTCCCGGAGGAACACAATGGAGCCGACCCATGTGTAGAACTCCTCTCCCTGCTCCGAACCGTCAGAGAGAAGTTCCTCGGCCTCGGGGTGGATCACCTCCGGCGGGATCCGGTAGGTCATGAACGTGTAATCCATATAGGTCCCCGCTTCGGCTCCTCCCGCGGTCATGAGCTGCGCAAGGGTCCCCTCGGGATCCTCCCGCTCCTCCCCGGTCGTGTAATAGCGGATATCATATCCGCTGCCCCTGCCCGCGACGCCTTCCACCGTGCGCGTCAGATAGCTGCAGAAGCTGGACGCGGAGATGAAGAGCATCACGCTGAGAAACAGGCTGACGACGGTGCTCCGGTACCGCTTCCGG
>CACZSA010000410.1 GCA_902783705.1 uncultured Ruminococcus sp. | reverse complement strand
GAGGGTGTAGTTGCCCTGATAGTCGCCGTTGAGGTAGACCTCGACGACGCGGCATTCGGAGGTGTAGGGCAGGCCCATATCCGCGGCGAGGGTGTAGGCGAGGACATTGCGCATCATGGTCTTGTCGTAGAGGTTCGCGAGCAGGGACCATTTCCGGCCCCGCTCCATGCCGAGCAGGGAGACGCGCGCCTGAAAGCGGATGTTGTACGGGGCCTTCGCCGCGCCGGAGGTGGAGTTTCCGCGCAGGGAGATCTCGCACGCCGTGTCCGATACCGCCCGGTATTTGCCCCCGAGCGCGTTCACGACGATGACGGTGCAGGGGGAGTAATCCCAGCCGACGGCGTCGTCCTTGATGATGTAGACGCGCGGGGTGTCTCCTCGGACGACCTCGAGCGCGTCTCGGGCGGCCTTGAGCTTCTGATAGAGCGCCTCGACTGCCCGCTGCGATTCCTCGCCGCCGTCTGAGGGGATCTTCTTCATCGCGGCGTCGGTCGATTCGCGGACGGCGCGGAAGTTCTCATAGCTTTCCGGGGAATAGTATTTGAGCGGGAGGTCGATGTCCTCGAGGCGGTAGAGGGCGCGCCGGGCCTCGAAGAAGTCGTCGAAGAGGGTCGGCGGCAGCTCCGCGGGTTCGGTTTCGACCGTCTCGGCAGCCGCGTCCGGTGAAGGGGGCGTTGTCCCGGCATCGGCGGGCTGACAGGCGGTGAGGGAGAGGGAGAGGAGAAGAATGAGAAGCCAGTGAAGCATAGATCGAATCCTAAGTATCATGTGACAGAGAGCAAGCGAAGCATAAGCTCGCCCGCGCGGATCTCTGTGAAAGGTTCAGCTCTTCCGGAAGAGCCGCAGGTGCTCGACGTTGACGAAGCGGTAATCGGGGGCGGCGAGGCGGAAGCGGAATTCCATGCGGCGGATCTCCTCCCCGGGCAGATCGCCGAAGCGGATTTCATACGACGCCCAGCCCGCGCCGAGCTCGGCGGTTTTCAAGATCGGCAGGACGGTCTCCCCGGCGTCCGTGACGAGGAAGAGGGTCGGAGAGGCGTCCTCCGCATGGTAGAGGTTGAAGCTGAGACCGCCGTATTTCTGGAAGTCCAGACGCTGATACGGATAGGCGCGGACGCAGAAGCCGAAGTCCTCCTCCTCGCCCTCGACGCGGAGGCTGACGGGATCGCGGCGGCGGAACGCGGTGTCCGGGCAGACCGCGCTGTCCCGCAGAGGCTCGAAGACGGGGCGGAAGAAGAGGTCGAGGACGGCGTCGTGCATCTTCGAGGCCCAGCGGGAGGTGGCGCCGCAGTCATACCACGGGCGGGCTTCGATGTTCAGATAGTGCTCGCGGTCCGTGAAGAACGGCGCGACGGGGAAGTCCCCGGCATAGAGATTGACCTTCGGCTCCATGGACTGGACGTTGTAGGCGCAGTGGACGGGATGCTCGATCTCATCGCACCAGATCTCCATCGTATTGTGTCCTGTGATCTCATATTCCGCCGGGAGATAGAGCCCGTCCTCCCCGGCGACGTAGAGTCCGCGCGCCCGCTCGTGCAGGGACATCCCGACGCGCAGGAACCGGGTCGATGCCGGGAAGGTGAGGCGGATGCGATGACCCGCGGCCTCCCACGATTCGAGGATCGCCGGGGACCGTTCGCCGCCCCGGTCATAGACGTTCGCGAGCGCGAGCTCTCCGGCGTACTCCCCGGCATAGTACTTGTTCGTCGGGTGGATCGGGTGGTTGTTCTGATGGAAGGCCCAGTCGGGCTCGAGGTGGGAGATCGGGAAAAAGGCGAACTTGTCCGGCGACTCCTTCGCGACCGTGACGAACGCGTCGTTGAGATAGCCGAGATTGCACTCGCCGGACGGTCCGTAGGTCCACGGATAGATCAGCGAGGAGATCATATAGAACTTTTCGGGATCGGCGGCGAAGCGCTCGGCGTAGACCCGCTGATAGAACCGGAGATACTCGGCGTAGGACCTCTGCCAGTATTCGCCGCCGCATTCGTTCTCCCCCTGATACCAGAGCACGCCGCGGACGCGCAGTCCCTCGAGCGATCCGATCTTCAGGTTGTACTGCGCCGTGGGCTGCTGGAAATTGGTGTCGCCGCGGGTGTTCCACGTCTCGTGGTCCGGAAGCGTTCCGCATCGGCGGCAGGTCTCCGTCATCGCGGGATCGTCCTCGATCGCCGCGCGCGGGAACCACGCCGTGATCGGGGTGCCGCCCCACGACGCGTTGAGAAATCCGACCGGGATTCCGTCTCCGAGCGTGCGGGAGAGGGTCTCGGCGAATTTCAGCCCCATCGCGGAGACGCCGGAGAGTCCCGCGCGGTCGGCGGGCAGGACCCATTCGCCGCGCTGATCGGGCTGGGGATCCCACGGGAAGCGGTTCTCCGGCACGTCGTAGCTGACGTTGTAGACCCGGACCGTGCGGGAGGCGATGATGTCATACATCCGCTCGCAGTCCGGGATCGCGGAATTCGGCAGCTCCATGTTCGACTGCCCGGAGGCCAGCCACAGCTCGCCGAAGAGGATGTTTTGGAGGAGCGCCTCGTCCTCCCCGTCCGCGATCCGGATCTCGGCTTCCTCGGCGGAGGCGGCGGGTGTATGCAGAGTGAGCGAGAATACGCCGTCCTCGTCCGACTGCGCGGCAGCTTCGGCGTGGAATTCCCCGCGCGCGAGGGATGCGGTGACGGTTGAGCATGGTGCGGCCCGTCCGCGGAGGGTGAGCGGGGCGTCGGCCTGATAGAGCGCGTTCGATGAAAAGACATGGGGGAGGGTTAACATGGCGGTCTCCTTTTCGCGGCGATTGTTCTTTGTTTCATTTTACACCGAAGCGCGCTCCGGGTCAAGCGTTTTTCGGTAAATTGTTCAAAATCCCTTGCGGGCGGGCATGCAAAATGGTATAATAATGGTGATTAAAAATTCCGCACGGGAGGCAGCTATGGGATGTGAGATCATCGCGCACGAATGCGATTTCTGCGTCGTCGGAGGCGGGCTCGCGGGCATGTCGGCGGCGATCGCGGCGGCGCGGGGCGGCTCGAAGGTCGTGATCGTGCAGGACCGTCCGATGTTCGGCGGGAACGCGTCGTCGGAGATCCGGATGTGGGTCTGCGGCGCGGACGGCGGGGACAACCGGGAGACCGGGATCATCGAGGAGATCCAGCTTGAAAATCTGTACCGCAATCCGTACAAGAAATACCCGCTCTGGGACGCGCTCCTCTGGGGCAAGATCCGGGCCGAGGAGAACATCACCGCACTCCTCAACTGCTCCGTATGCCAGGCGGAGTGCGCGCAAGAGGACGGCGGGCGGCGGATCGTCTCGGTCACGGGCTGGCAGACGACGACCCAGACCTGGCACACGGTCCGCGCAAAGTATTTCGCCGACTGCTCCGGGGACTCGATCCTCGCGCCGCTCACGGGTGCCGAATACCGCGTGGGCCGGGAAGCGCGGGACGAATTCCACGAGAAGACCTCGCAGGAGAAGGAGGACCGGCAGACGATGGGCATGAGCTGCCTGATCCAGTGCCGGAAGACGAACGAGGCAACCGAATACATCCCCCCGGTCTGGGCGGAGAAGATGACGCCCGAGGCCATCCGCCTGCGCAGGCCGAACATGGCGTCGACGGCGGAGAACTTCTGGTATCTCGAGCTCGGCGGAAACCGCGATTCCATCGCCGACACGGAGGCGGTGCGGGACGAGCTGCTCGCGCTTGCCGCCGGCATGTTCGACTATATCAAGAACAGCGGCGAGGTCGAGGACGGGCCGTACTGGCAGCTTGAATTCCTCGGCTTCCTCCCCGGCAAGCGCGAATCGCGGCGGATGACGGGCGACTATATCATGACGCAGGGCGACGTGCTCGCGGGCGGGATCTTCGACGACGTCTGCGCGTACGGGGGCTGGCCCCTCGACGACCACCATCCGGACGGCTTCTGGCACGCGGGCAACCCGAACGTCTGGGGAAGAACGCCCGCGCCCTACGGGATCCCGTACCGCTGCGTGTATTCGAAGAACATCGAAAATCTCTTCTTCGCCGGGCGGAACATCTCCCTGACGCATGCCGCGATGAGCTCGGCCCGGGTGATGGCGACCTGCGCGACCCTCGGCGAGGCGGTCGGATGCGCGGCGAATCTGGCGCGGGAATACGGACTCACGCCGCGGGGCGTTTACCGGGAGCGGATCCGCGAGCTTCAGGCGCGGCTGATGGAGGCGGGATGCTTCCTGCCCGGTCTGCGGCGCGAGATCCCCGCGTTCATCCGGGAGGCGGAGATGACCCGGACGGGATGCGAAGCCCTCCGGAGCGGCGCGGACCGGAACAACCGCACCTACGGCGAGGCGGAGCAGGGAGTCCTCCTCCCGCTCGGGGAACCCGTCGGATACCTTCTCCGGGAGCCCGTGCGGATCGAAAATATCCACCTCGCTCTCGACTCCGATCTTGCCCGCGCGAGCCTGCCGGGGGACGACTGCGAGCGTCGGCATTCGATGCGTGCGAACGTCTTCGAGGACGGCAGCGGCAAATCCCCGAAGATGACCATGCCCGCCCCGCTCGTGAAGGCCTACCGGATCGAGGGCGTCACGGCGGACGGAGAGCGGATCGTCCTCGCCGAGGAGACGAACAACCTCCGCCAGGTCGTCAACGTGAAGACGGACTGCGTGCTCCGTGAGCTGTCCTTCACGCCGCTTTCGCTCTGGGGAGGCGGGGAGGAGGCGCATGTCTTCTCCTTCGACGCGCGGTGATCCCGCCGAAACCTCTTGACAAAATCCCCATCCTATTGTATTATATATCTATATGCATCCAGAAAGAATCCTCCGTCCCGCGGGACGCGAACCGAGGTGTACAATGAAGAATTTCATGGGAAGAAACTTCCTGCTCACGAACGAGACCGCGAAGGCGCTCTATCACCGCTACGCGGAGCAGCTTCCGATCATCGACTACCATTGCCACGTCTCCCCGAAGGAGATCGCCGAGGATCGTCAGATCCCGAACATCACGGAGCTCTGGCTCGGCGGCGACCACTATAAATGGCGCGCGATGCGTTCCTGCGGCGTCCCGGAGAAATACATCACGGGCGACGCCTCCGATTACGACAAATTCATGGCCTACGCGAAGGTCATGCCCTCCCTCATCGGCAATCCGCTCTACCACTGGACCCACCTCGAGCTGAAGCGCTTCTTCGGGATCACGGACATCCTCTCCGAGAGCACCGCGGACGCGATCTGGGCGCAGACGGCGGAAATGCTCGCGGAACCGGCGTTCAGCGTCCGCTCGCTCATCACCCGCTCCCGGGTCGAGCTCCTCTGCACGACCGACGATCCGGCGGATTCGCTCGAATACCACAGGCAGATCGCCGCGGACGAGACCTTCACGACGAAGGTCCTCCCCGCGTTCCGTCCGGACAAGTGCTTCAACATCAACAAGCCCGGGCTCGCGGCGTATTACGAAAAGCTCGGCGCGGCGGCGGGCGTCTCCGTCACCGATCTCGATTCGCTGAAGGAGGCCCTCTGCCGCCGGATCGACTTCTTCGATTCGATGGGATGCCGGACCGCGGACCACGGCCTCGACGAATACCCGATGTACGTGAAGCCGAATCCCTACGCGGCGAACGAAGCGCTGAGGACCGCGCTCTCCTCGGACGGGCGGGACGTGACGGCGGAGCAGCTCTGCGTCCTCAAGTCCGCCATGCTCGAATTCCTCGCCGGGGAATACGCGAAGCGCGGGTGGGTCATGCAGCTGCACATGGGCGTCGCCCGGAACACGAACGCCGCGATGTACAAAAAGCTCGGTCCGGACACCGGCTTCGACACGATCGGACAGCTGAACGTCCCGGCGATCATCGAGCTTCTCGACGCGATGGAATCCGGCGCGGGCCTGCCCCGGACGATCCTCTATTCGATCAATCCGACCGACAACGCGGCCCTCGGGTCCGTCCTCGGCGCGTTCCAGACGGCGGGCGACGGCTTCCCGAAGATCATGCAGGGCTCCGCGTGGTGGTTCAACGACTCCATCGACGGCATGCGCGCGCAGATGAAGCAGCTCGCGAACCTGTCGGCGTTCGGCAAATTCCTCGGGATGCTCACGGACAGCCGCTCCTTCACGTCCTATCCGCGGCATGAGTATTTCCGCCGCATTCTCTGCGACCTCATCGGCACGTGGGTCGAGGACGGGCTGTATCCCTTCGAGCCCGAGGCGCTCGCGACCCTCGTCTGCGATATCTGCTACAACAACACGAAAAACTTCTTCCGCTTCGAGGTGTGACATGACGGCTAAAGAATGGTTCAAAGCGGCAAAATTCGGCATGATGATCCACTGGGGACTCTACGCGCTCCCGGCGGGCGAATGGAAGGGCAGGCGGATGCCGTACATCGGCGAATGGGCGCAGGAGTATTTCCGCATCCCGAACGCCGAATACGCGCGCCTTGCCGAGGCCTTCAACCCGATCCTCTTCGACGCGGACGAATGGGTCCGGCTCGCCGTCGACGCGGGGATGCAGTACATGGTCTTCACCTCAAAGCACCACGACGGCTTTGCGATGTACAAATCCGACGTCTCGAAGTACAACATCGTCGACGCGACTCCCTTCGGGCGGGACGTCGTCGGGGAGCTCGCCGAGGCATGCCGCCGGCACGGGCTGAAATTCGGCCTCTACTACTCGCAGGACCTCGACTGGAGCCATCCGGACGGCGGCGGGTACAAGACCGGCAAGACGTGGTGCGGCGATCAGGCGTACTGGACGAACAACTGGGACTTCCCGGACACGGAGAAAAAGGACTACGCCCGGTGCTTTGAAGAGAAGATCAAGCCGCAGGTCACGGAGATCCTCACGCGGTACGGCGACCTCTGCCTCATCTGGTTCGACGTGCCGTTCACCATCAGCCCCGCCCAGACGGACGAGCTCTACCGCCTCGTGAAGCGGTATCAGCCCGACTGCCTCGTGAACTCCCGCATCGGGAACGGGTACGGCGATTACGCCTCCGCCGGGGACAACGAGATCCCCGCGGACGACAAGGGTGAGATGCTCTTCGAGACGCCCGCGACGCTCAACGATACGTGGGGCTACAAGAGCTTCGACAACAACTGGAAGCCCGCCGACGAGGTGATCCGGCTGAAGAATCACCTGAACGAGCGCGGGATCAACTACCTTCTGAACGTCGGACCGGACGCCCTCGGAAGGATCCCGGCACCCGCCGCGGACATTCTCCGCGAGGTGGGAAGAAGAACGAAATGACGCGTCAACTCCGGTCTCCCCGCTCCGTGCGGCGGGCCGGACATGATCGAAAGGAACCTCAATGATGACATTCAAAAGACGCGCGGGGCGGGGGATCCTCTTCCTGCTCCTCGCCGTGACCCTGCTATGGACGGCAGCCCTTGCCGCATCGGCGGCGGACGCGCTGGTCTACACGACGAAGGATCAGGCGCCCTTCACCGTGCTCGCTTCGGACGGAGAGGGGGGCAATATCCTGCCCGAGGACCTCTCCCTCTGGAAGGCCAGCGGCAAGAATTACTATCTCTTCCTCCCCGCCACCGCGGACCGCACGGCGGTATCGATCCGCTATGACGGCAAGCTGGTCGCCTACGACGAGACCACCGGGAAGACCGTCGCCCCCGGGGAGCGCTATGTCTGCGATCTCTCTGCGGATACGGCGAACCTCTACGAATACAACGCCGAGGAGGGCGTGTACGTGAAGTACGCCGTCCATGTGATGCAGGCCGGGAAGATCCCGACGCTCTGGATCACCCTCACGGACGGGGACGAAGCGCTGATCCGCATCAACTCCTCCCAGAGCGACGTGGAGGAGGGCGCGATCCTCATGCTCGACGAAAACGGGCGGAAGGTCTATGACGGCCCGATGACCCGCATGAAGGGCCACGGCCTGACATCCTACGAGCGCTCCGGCAGACTCAACACGAAAAACTCCTACAACATCAACCTCGGCGAGAAGGCGGAGCTCGTCCCCGGCGCCGGGAGAAGCAAGAAGTGGTCCCTGCTCCGCATCCGGACCTGGGGCAACTACGACCCGACGGGCATGTCCTACGTCATGGCGTTCAACACCTACAACGCCCTCGTGAAGGACGCGTACTTCAACCAGTGCACGCGGTTCGTGGACGTCTACATCGACGGCGACTACCGCGGGGTGTACGTCCTCACGGAGCGCATGGATATCAACGGCTCGATGACCGTGCGCGATCTCGAGGAGCTGACGACCATGCCGTCGACGAAGACCGCGACCGTGAGCGGGAAGAAGAGCGACCCCGCGATCGCCGCCGGGATCAAGAGCTACAGCTACGCGACCGCATCGTCCGTCCCCGAGGGCACCGACATCACGGGCGGCTACATCCTTGAGATCATGTGCAACCACTACGGCGAATGCGGCTTCCGCACGAAGCACAACATGTTCGTGAACATCAAATCCCCCGCCTACCCGACGAAGGAGATGGTGCAGTACGTCGCGCAGTACGTGCAGGAGTTTGAGAACGCGCTGTTCTCCGACACGGGCTACAATGAGCTCGGCAAGCACTACACCGACTACGTCGACGAGCGGAGCTACGCCGCGCAGACCCTGATTTACGCCTACTACCTCAACTGGGAGATCTACCGCACGTCCACGTACATGACGAAGGACGCGGGCGGCGTCATCAAGTTCGGGCCCGTCTGGGACTTCGAGAGCGGACCGTGGATCATGTACGACCCGACGCTCTTCGGCACGACCTTCGCCTACAACGACGTCGAGCAGCAGTACTGCTGGTTCGAGCAGGCATGGCGCAAGGGCGACTACATGCATCTCATTTCGGAAATGAACGAGCAGCTGCGCGAGATCGTCGATCAGGTGATGGGCAATACCGAGGCCGAGATCGTGCAGACCTTCGACGAATGCGCCGAGACGGTGAAGCCCTCGCATGAGATGAACTGGCTGCGCTGGAATCAGCCGGATGACTTCGACACCTGGCGCGACGCGTACCGCGAATCCCTCGGCGTGCGCTACGACACGTGGTTCAACACGCTCTGGAACCCGTCGAAATACCTCCTCGGCCTGACCGTGGACGGCGTCGACAACGGGGACGGCACGTGGACCCTGACCGGGACGGCGTACGGCAAGATCGATTCCGACTACCTGCTCTGGTATCAGATCGGCGACGACTGGACGACGGGCGAGCAGATCGGGACGGGCGAGAGCATCACGGTCCCCGCGGGCGGAAAGTACTATGCGCGGGTCACCGGACCGAACAACGCCTACTATCAGTACGCAAACGGCAAGATCTTCAAGAACAAGAGCCTGACCATGACGAGCAACGTCGTGACCGAGGTCCCGGTGACGCTCGCGTCCGGGCGGATCGAGGGCGGCAGGCTCTGGGAGCGGATCCTCGCGCAGAAAAACGGCGTGCCTGAGGAGATCGTCGTCGCGGTGACGCCCGAGCCGGAGACGAAGACCCCGGTCGAGGAGATCGCCGCGCCCCGCGTTTCCCGTTCGGCCTCCATGTCCGACGCGGAATGGATCGTCATGACGGCGGGCATCGTGCTCGCGGCAGCGGCGATGGCGGTGCTCGGCGGAATGAAGAGAAAAGGGGGAAAGGCGGCATGAGACTTCTCGGTAAGATCACCCTCGGCATCCTCTGCGGCGTGGTTCTGACGACCGCGGCCTGCGCCTCCGATTACCCGTCCTCCGGCACGGACATCCCGGCGGGCTCGGCCCTGCTCGAAGGGGCGCTCATCGGCGAGACCGTCGGCTGGAACGGTCAGCAGGACAAGGGCCGGAGCTCGGCCTTCGACGGTGACGTCTACACCTATTACGATCCCACGGCGCAGGGGGCGGATTATGCCTACTGCGGCGTCGATCTCGGCGCGCCCTACGTCCTCTCGAAGGTCGTCATCATGCCGCGCGAAAACTGGCTGGACCGCTTCCACGGCGCGTCGATCCAGGGCTCGAACGACATGGAGGACTGGGACACGCTCTGGGTCAGTGAGCATTCCGCCAGAGAATGGGAATGGCAGGAGATCGAGGATTTCGACAACAATACGGGCTATCAGTACTACCGCTACTGGAACGGTTATACCCACGGCGACGTCGCGGAGGTCGAGCTGTACGGCTATCCCGTCGGCGCGGCGGTCGCGGGTCCGATCAAGCTCCAGGGCGAGGTCATCGGCGAGGAGACCGGATGGGACGGCTCCCCGGGAACGGGCGCGGCGGCAGCCTTTGACGGCGACCGCTACACCTACTACGACCCGACGTCCAAGGGCGCGGATTACGCCTACGCCGGAATCGCCCTCGACGCGCCGCAGATCCTCTCGAAGGTCCGCATTTTCCCGCGCGAGGGCTGGACGGACCGCTTCCGCGGCGCCTCGATCCAGGGCTCGGACGACATGCGCGACTGGGAGACCCTCTGGACGAGCACGTCCGCGGCGGAGGCCTGGAAATGGCAGACCGTCACCGACTTTGAAAACAATAAGGGCTACCTCTACTACCGCTACTGGAACGGAGAGGAGCACGGCGACGTCGCGGAGCTCGAATTCTACGGCTTCTCCTCCGAGGGATACGTCCCGCCGACCATGGCGGAGCTGTCCGTCGCGGTGTCGGAGATGACCGTCTCGTTCGACTGGAACGGCGTCGAGGGCTCGACCGATCCGATGACCGTGACCTTCGGCGGGACCTACGACGGGATCGCCGATCTCTCGTACGTCGACGCCGCGCCGTTTGCGGGGTGGTACACCTCCCGGACCGGCGGCGAGCGCGTGACGGCGGAGACGAAGGTCACCCACCTCGGAAATCATACGCTCTACGCGCACTGGCTCACCCCGAACGCCTCCCCCGCATCGGCGGAGACCGTCGAACCCGAGACGGAAGCGCTTCCGGATGAAACCGAGGCAGAAGCCGCGCTCACCGACACGGAGACGGCGGTCGAGGAGGAAGGACTCCGCGTCGTGCCGATCGTGTGCATCGCGGTGTCCGTCGTCGCCATCGCGGCCTCGGCAGCCGTGCTGCTCAAAAACCGCGACCGGGACGAGTGAGCGAATGGAAAACAAAAGCAGGGACTGTCGCATTACTCCTGAAACGGAGTGCGGTAGTCCCGTCTTTGTTCTGTATATAGGCGTACGACGGCGTTGAAGAGCATGGCTTCGCACCGATTATCATGTGTCATTGCGAGGAGCAGGTCCCGAGACCTGCGACGTGGCAATCCGCATCCCCTGTATGGGGGAGGAAGCCATGGAAAATGGCTGTTCGTTCATGAAGAAGTACGGATTCCCACATCAGGGCCCCCGGGCCCTTCCTCGGAATGACACGTCTCATGCGGTTTTCCACCCGTATGTTTCTGTAATCGTCTACGCACATTGGAAGGCGGATTCTATAGACAACCAGCACCAAATTCCTTTTGCGACAGCCTTGTTTTGCGTTTCGGAAAAATCAAACGAGCGCGCAGGATGCGAAGGCGCGGCGGATCGTTTCTTCGTCCGCGGCGGCAGCGAGATAGGCCCGGCCGCCGATCGGGAGGAGAAGCGCGCCGTTCCCGGAATCGACGTCGAAGCGGAGCGGCTCCCGGTCGATCTCCCGGGTGAGGGTGATCGGATGATCGAGTGGGAGCCGGAGGGTGGCTTCGCCTTCGGTGTGCCAGAAGACGACACAGGACGCGCCGCGCCGCTCAAAGAAATATGCCCGGACGCGCGGATCTCCGGTTCGGATCTGCCGGTACGGCGTCAGCTCGTATTCTCCATTCGAGGGAAGGAGGAGGATGAACTCCCCCACCGAGCGGCGGATCTCTTCCTTGTCCTCTTCGGTCAGAAGCCCGCGGGCGCGGACGTCCTCCCAGCGGCGGAAGACCTCGAGAATGTCGCCCATGCGCGGATGGCGGCGGAAGGCGGAGAGATTCGTCTGGATCGTGACGGGGCAGTCCCAGGCGGCGGCGCGGCAGGTCCCGAACTCGATGAGATCGGCCTGTGTCCCGCCGTCGTCCCGTCCTTCGGGGAGCCAGAAGCCCCACCAGCCGAAGTTGAGCCGCGTGAAATCCTCCCGCATCCGCGGCGCTTCCTCGTCGGGATAGCGGCGGATCATTTCCTTGAAGACGGCGGGCGGGAAGACGTCGAACGCGTTGCCGCCGGAGAGGTGGTGCCAGGAGAAATGGGCCTTCGCCGCGCCCTCGGTGTAGAGCGGGGACGGGCTGAGCTTCCGCCAGACGCGGTACTGCGCCATTGGGATGTGATATTCAAACGGGGCGATCGCGCCCTCGGAGCCGTCGAAATAACAGAAGCGGAACCCTGCGGAATACGCCTCGGCGAGCTTGTCGGCGATCTCGTCCTGCAATGAGGTCTCCTGATCGAGATAGCAGCTCGACGCGCCGAACTCCGAGACGTCGAGCAGGCCGCCGACCTCGCCGCGCGGATGGGACCGGACCGTCGTGCCGCGCAGTCCCCGGACGCATCCGGTGAAGCGATAGGGGCGTTCCGTGGTGAACGATTCATACGAGACGAGCTCGCCGCCGAACTGCAGGATCCGGCACCGGGGATCTGCCGCGCATCCTTCGGGGTCCTCCTCGACCTCGATCACGGTGTCCTCCTCGTCCAGAGGGAGGGCGAGCGTGAAGCGGCGGACCTTGTGCAGGCGCGGGTCGGCGTCGGGGGTGCAGTACCGGCTGTCGAGCCCGATGTGCGTGTGGAGGAAGTGCAGGCCCGGCGTGATCCCGGCGGCATGGATCTTCTCGAGCATCCGGCGGGCGTCCCCGCGCTTGTCCGGGTATTCGTCCCGCCAGTCGTAATTGCCGTTGAGAGCATACCCGCCGCGCTCCCGAAAGAGGCAGGTGTAATAGAGGAGCATCATGCGGAAGCCCCCGGCCTTTGCGTAGCGGATGTGCTCGTCGACGTTTTCGGGCGTGCAGTCGGCAGTCCAGTAGGCCGAGGCGTTGATCGCGCTGCATCTCCGGCTCTCGACGCCGCGGGGGAGGTCATAGTCCCGCTCGAGATCGTCGACCGCGTCGAGGAAGGCGTCGGATGGGGCGCAGATCAGGGCGGCCGTCGAACCTTTGAGGCGGATCTCCCGCACGGCGTCGGCGGTGAGGACCCTGCGGTCCCGGAACGGCTCGGAGTCGATGCGCGGGGTGGGATCCGCCGCGAGCACGCAGACCGCCGCGCCCTCATCCCAGCTCACGTTGAGCCATGCGCCGAAATGCGCGCGGTGCGGGACGGAGAGGGCGATGAGGCGGAATTCGGCGGCGGGCGGCGTATTCATCGCGAGGCCGGGATAGGCGGAATCCGGGACGATCCAGTCCGCGAGCGAGAAGGCGAAATACCGCGGCGCGACCGTCACGTCGACGACGGCCTCGTACGGCGCGAGATCGAAGCCCACCGTGAGCCGCGCGCCGGAGGCGGTCTTCTCCATGCGGATGCGGTTTGCCGGGTACACCGTGCGCTTGTTCGGGTGGGCGAGCTTGACTTCGTTGTTGAAGGGGCGGTCCTGCGTGACGGAGAAGAACGGAACGGGCTCGGCGGGCGAGAGGCATTCCTCCCCGGTTGAGCGGAGGATCAGGCTTTCCGCGCAGCCGGATTCCGAGAGGACGAGGCGCGCGAGATCGTTTTCAAGGACGACGGACATAGTATCTCCTTTCGTATTCGGTCAGAGAAGGGCGGCGGGGAAATCGTCGGGGAGGGCGTCCTCGAGCAGGTGGACGAATTCCTCGAGGCCGACGCGGTCCTCTTCGCCGAAGGTGTTCTTCTTCGGGCTGTCGAGATCGAGGACGCCGACAATGCGCTCCCCCTTGCGGATCGGGACGACGATTTCGGATTCGGACGCGCTGTCGCAGGCGATGTGTCCCGGGAATTCGTGCACGTCCGGGACGACGACCGACGCGCCACGCTCGACGGCAGTCCCGCAGACGCCGCGTCCGACGGGGATCTCGATGCAGGCGGTCTTTCCCTGGAACGGGCCGAGGACGAGCAGATCCTCCCGCGCGAGGAGGTAGAAGCCGGCCCAGTTGAGGTCGTCCATCTGCTCCCAAAGGAGGGCGGAGGCGTTCGCGAGGTTGGCGAGGGGATGCGGCACGTCCCGGGTCAGCGAGACGAGGGTTTCATGAATGAGCGCGTAGTCCGGCATGACGGGCTCCTTTCGGGTTACATATAATATTAGGAAAGATATTTGCCGACGACGGGGATTCTGCGCAGGAGGATCCCGGCGGCGAAGGAGAGGACGGCGGCAGCGGCGGCGACGAGCGGGATCGAGATCCACGCGCTGAAGGAGAGGGACGAGAATCCGATCCGGTTCAGGACCGAGAGCGCGAGAACGTGGACAAGATACGCGCCGAAGGAGGCGTCGGAGAGGATCCGCAGCAGCCGTGTCCCGCGGTGCACATGCGTTTTCAGACAGACGAAGAGCGCGGCGGCGGGGAAGACGGTGTTCGGCATGAGGAAGGGATAGAAGCTCGTCATCTCGCGCTCAAAGATCGCCGACAATACGAGGGCGGAGACCGGCGTGAAGATCAGCCCGGTGATGCCGAGGAGATAGAGGAGCTTCTCATTCTTCGGCGTGACGCCCTTCGAGAGGAAATACCCGAAGACGAAGATCCCGGCGTATCCGAGCGGGAAGGCGAGATCCATCATCGAGAGGACCGCCTGCATCAGATCGGACAGGCGCGGGGAGACGGTCCAGACGAGCCCCGTGAGCATCGGGAGGCAGGAGGCGAAGATGAAGACGAGGAGGAGGTAGTACCGCGCGGTCTTCTCGTTCCGGGCCAGCGGGCGGAGGAGCGGGACGAGGAGATACAGCCCGACGATCGCCCAGCAGAACCAGAGGTGGTAATGCCCGCCGATCCAGGTGTAGAGGAACTCCTTCCATCCCTCGGGGCGGGAGACGGCGGCATAGACGAAGGACCAGAAGAAATACGCCGTCCCGATCCGCAGGGCATTCTTCTTGAGGATTTCGGAGAGCGGCTTGTCCGAGGAGAGGAAGAGCGCGCCGCTCAGCAAGAAGAACGCGGGCACGGACCAGCGCATGAGCCCGTCCCAGAAGATCATGGCGCGCCACGGGGACGTGTTGACCTCGACGGCGTGGAGCTGGGAGGTGGCGGAATGCAGAAGAATGACGGCAAGGGTGGCAAGGACCCGCAGAAGATCATACCCGGGGACGCGTCCGGCCTTTCTTGTCATGGGAGACTCCTTTCGGCGCTGAAATCGCTTTTTCTTCATTATAGCAATGCGCGCGCCCGATGTCAACCCCGCGGGGGACAGATGGAGGCGGCACATTTTTTAAAAATCTCTTGCAATCTGTATAGAATTATGATAGAATGGGGAGGCGTCGGTCGGAGAAGTCCGGCGGGCGCGGATTCTGCGTTTTCGTATATCCAATCAGTAAGGAAGTGAACGGTTTGCTCTTCGGGAAACACATCAACCGGTACTATCTGCGCTACGGCTGGGCGCTTCTGCTCGGCATCGCGGCGCTGATCCTGGTGGATTATCATTCGCTCAAAATGCCGGAGCTCTACCGGATGGTGGTGAACGGACTGAACGATGGCGTCTCCGTGACGGCGGACGGCACCGCGCACCCGTTCGACATGGATTTTCTCCTCGACGAGATCTGCCTGCCGATGATCGGGATCCTCTGCGCGATGGTCGCGGGGCGGTTTCTGTGGCGCGTCTGCTTCTTCGGCTCCGCCGTCGCGGTCGAGACCGATCTGCGGGGCCGGATGTTCGACCGCTGCAAGGATCTCTCGCGTCCGTTCTACGAGCGGGAGAAGGTCGGCAATCTCATGTCCCTCTTCACGAACGACCTCGAGACGGTGCACGACTGCTTCGGCTCGGGGATCCTGATGCTCGCGGACGCGGTGCTCCTCGGCGCGCTGGCGCTCACGAAGATGCTCCGCATGAGCCTGTCCCTGACGTTCTACTCCCTCGTGCCGATGATTTTGCTCTTCGCGATGGGTTCGATCGTCGGACGGTCGATGCGGCGGAAGTGGCAGCTCCGGCAGGAGGCGTTCTCCGATCTCTCGGATTTCTCGCAGGAGAGCTTTTCCGGCATCGCGGTCGTGAAGGCGTTTGTGAAGGAATCGAAGGAGCTTCTCGCCTTCCGCGCGCTCAACCGCCGGAACGAGGTGACGAACGTCGATTACACGCGCATCTCCACCCTTTTCAATATTTTCGTGACGCTCTTCGTCGAGTCGATCATCTGCGTGATCCTCGGCTACGGCGGCTGGCTCGTGCACGAGGACATCTTCAACGCGGGACAGCTCGTGGAGTTCATCGGCTATTTCACGTCGATCGTGTGGCCCGTCATGGCGGTGTCCCAGCTGATCGAGCTGAAATCGCGCGGCGAGGCCTCCCTCGGGCGCATCGGCGAGCTGCTTGACACCCCGGTCGAGGTGCATGACGCGGACGACGTCGAGGAGCCTGAACCCCTCACCGGCGAGATCGAATTCCGCCATCTCACCTTCCGCTATCCCGGCGCGGATTACGACGCGCTCTCGGATGTCTCGCTGAAAATCGAAGCCGGGGAGAACGTCGGCGTCATCGGCAAGACCGGATCGGGCAAGACGACCCTCGTCGATCTGATCCTGCGCACCTATAACGTGGCGGACGGCTGCCTCTTCCTCGACGGGCACGACGTCAACAAAATCCCGATCAAGACCGTGCGGAAGTACGCGGCGTATGTTCCGCAGGACAATTTCCTCTTCTCCGACACCATCGGGCGCAACATCGCGTTCGCGACGGACGGCGGCGGGGATGAGGCGCGGATCGAGGAAGCGGCGCGGCTCGCGGACGTCCACGACGACATCGCCGAATTCGCGGAGGGCTACGAAACGGTCCTCGGCGAGCGCGGCGTGACGGTCTCCGGCGGGCAGAAGCAGCGCATTTCCATCGCCCGCGCCCTGATGAAGTCCGCGCCGATCCTCATCCTCGACGACTCCGTCTCGGCGGTCGACACCAAGACTGAAAAGGCGATCCTCGAGAATCTCCGGGCGACGCGGCGCGGGATGACGACCATCCTCATCGCGCACCGGGTCTCGACCGTCGAGGGCATGGACAAGGTGATCTATCTCGAGGACGGACGGGTCGCGGCGGTCGGCACGCATGAAGAGCTGTGCGAGACCTGCCCGGCGTACCGCAACATGGTGGAGCTGCAGCGGCTGCAGTCCATGAGCGACGACAAGGAGGCGCGGAAATGAGAGAATATCTTCCTCTTCTGATCGTCGGCGCGATCCTCGGCGTCTTCTCCGCCGTATTTACCGCGGGCTACCTCGTCATCCGGCGGCAGAAGGAGGCCATCGGGTTCGACCGCAACATGAAGGACGGCGAGATCGTGCGGAGACTCGTGAAATACGCGAAGCCGTACTGGAAATCCTTCCTCTTCGTCGGCGTCCTCATGCTCCTCTCCATCGCCTACGACATCGTCTCCCCGATGATCGTCGGTCATATCGAGGAGATGATGCGGGGACAGTTTGAAATGCCGGTCCTCGGACGCTGGGTGGCGGTCTACGCGGGGATCCTCCTCGTATCGCTCGCGTGCTCCTATGTGCAGGCGATCGTGCTCCAGGTCACCGGGCAGAAGATCCTGTCCGCGATCCGCGAGGAGCTCTTCACCCACATCGAGAGCCTGTCCCACGCGCAGCTCAACGCGATCCCGGTCGGCAAGCTCGTCACCCGCGTGACGAACGACACGGGCGCGATCTCCATGATGTTCACGGGCATTTTCGTCAACCTCGTGAAGAACAGCTTCGTGATCGTGGGCGTTCTCGCGGCGATGCTCTGCCTGAACTATGAGCTGACCCTCATGATCCTCTGCTTCGTGCCGTTCATCGTCCTCTTCACGGTGATCTTCCGCAAGTTCAGCCGCAAGGCGTACCGGAAGGTGAAGGACGGGACGACCGACATCAATACCTTCCTCTCCGAGCACCTCTCCGGCATGAAGATCATCCAGATCTTCAACCGCGAGGCGCAGAAGAAGGCGGAATTCGACGAGAAGAACCGGACCCTCGGGCGGGCAAAGCGGCGGCAGATCCTGACCTTCGCCGTCTTCCGGCCCGTCGTGTACATGCTCTATATCGCCTCGGTCCTCTGCCTGCTCTATCTCGGCGGGCGGGGGTACATCAAGAACACCTCCTTCCTCGGGCAGACCATCACGTCCGGGACGCTTGTTTCGTTCTACATGTATATTTCGAAGTTCTTCAACCCGATCCAGTCGCTCGCGGAGCAGTTCAACTGGCTGCAGTCGGCGATGGCTTCGGCGGAGAAGATCTTCACGGTCTTCGACATCGAGCCGGAGATCGTCGACGCACCGGATGCGATCGAGCTCGACCACGTCGACGGGAATATCGAATTCCGCCACGTCTGGTTTGCCTATGAGCCGGACGAATGGGTCCTGCGCGACGTGTCCTTCACGGTGAAGGCGCGGGAGACCGTGGCGTTCGTTGGGGCGACGGGCTCGGGCAAGACGACCATCCTCTCGCTGATCTGCCGCAACTACGACATCCAGCGCGGCGAGATCCTCATCGACGGGATTGATATCCGTAAAATCAAAATTGCCTCGCTCCGGAAGTATTTCGGACAGATGCTGCAGGACGTGTTCCTCTTCTCCGGGACGATCCGCTCGAATCTGCTCCTGCGGGAGGAGGGGATCTCCGATGAGGAAGTCCTCGAGGCCTGCCGTTACGTGAACGCGGATAAATTCATCTCGAAGCTCTCGAAGGGGCTCGACGAGGAGGTCCGCGAGCGCGGGAACAACTTCTCGGCGGGGCAGAGACAGCTCCTCTCCTTCGCGCGGACGATCCTGCACAAGCCGTCCGTGATGATCCTCGACGAGGCGACCGCGAACATCGATACCGAAACCGAGATCCTCATCCAGGATTCGCTTGAAAAGATGAAGAACATCGGGACCATGCTGATTGTGGCGCACCGGCTGTCGACGATCCGCGGCGCGGACAGGATCCTCGTGATCTCCCGCGGCGAGATCGTGGAGCAGGGGACGCACGACGAGCTCCTTCGCCTCGGCGGACGGTACTATGAGCTGTACCGGATCCAGGAGAAGAAAGCGGTGCTGGGTTAAGAAGGCCCAATTGCAGAATAATAAGGCTGCCGACGGGAAATCGACAGCCTTTTCTGTTGTTCTTGGATTGCCTTATTTCGTGCGGACCCAGACGGAGACGGTGTGTCCGGGCTCCTGCCCCGCGCTTGCGTAGTCGATCATGGTGACGGGCTCGCCGCCGCGGACCTTCACCGAGATCGCCTGCTTCGCCGGGATATCCGCTTCGGCAGGCGCGGCGGGAAGGCATTCGTCGAGCGGGACCGGGCGGTCCTCGTCGTCCGCGTTGTCCAGCGCGAAGACGATGGGACCGCGGCGCACGGCGAGATAATTCGTCACGTCCGTCGGGGTGTCGGCGGCGTCGGACGGATGGATGAATTCGACGGGCATTGCGAATCGCAGGGTGAAGGACGCGCCGGCGGTGAGGGTGAGCGCGGCGGAACCGGAGACGGCGATCCGTACGCCGCTTATCTCCATCGAGGCCTCTTTCGCCCAGCCGGGGACGCGGAAGACGACCTTGCGGCAGCCCTCGAAGCCGTCGGCCCGGACGCGGATCTCCCCGTTCTTCGGGTAGTCCGTCTCCATCGTGAGGACGAGGTCGCCGACCGTGATCGTCCCGTTCCGGTAGAGGTTGACGTAAACTGTGCCCTCGCGGTCCGTGCCGGCGGAGGCCAGCGTGTCGAGCGCGAAGCCGAGCGTCGAGATGCAGACGCAGCAGCCGTAATAGGAGCAGTCGTCGATGTTCTTCTTCCCGCCGACCGCCTCGACGCGGACGTCATGGCGGAGCGGATTGTAGGAGTGGATCGGGATCGGCACGCCGCCGTTGTCCTCGGGGTCGATGTGCCGGCGGAGGGCGGCGGACATGGCGTTGTACGCGGAGAGCTCGAGCGCGTCGACGAAGATGTTGTCCCCGGTCATACGCCAGAGCTGCCAGAGGAATTTCATCCACGTCGCGGTGACGCAGGTCTCCTGCATGATCCCGCGGTGCGCGCCGTTGAACTGCTCGACGGCGGCGTGATCGAAGGATTCGTAGGCGCAGCCGAGGCATCCGATGACCGTGGCCTCCTCGCGGAGAATGCGGCGTCCGAAGCGGATCACGGCTTCGCGGTACCGCGCGTTTCCGGTGACCTTCGCGAATTCGGCGAGCCCCTCGAAGCAGGAGATCATCTCATAGGCCTTGGTCACGCTGTATTCGTGGACCGGGATCCGATCCTCATACGCGAGATCGAAGAGGTTCTGGTGCAGCGTCCCGCCGAAGGAGAGGATGTATTCGCAGAAGTCGAAGTACCGCTTCTCATGGGTGATATTGTAGAGCAGGACGAACGGCTCGAGGATCGAGCAGCTGTTGAGGCCGTCCCAGTGGCTCGTGCAGGCGGGAAGGATGCGCTTGCCCTCCTCCGGACCGATTTTGTCGAGAATGTAATCGGCATGGCGGCAGAGCGCTTCGACGATCTCGTCGGCGAGGGCGTCGTCACGGCAGATATCGAGGAAGTAGAGGAAGCCGAGGAGGATGTATTTCCGTCCCCAGAGATCCCATCCGGCGAACTCCGCTGCGGTCGAATAGGTCGAGAAGCGACCGTACGCATCCTGCGCCGTGAGCATGTCGCGGATCGTCTCCTCGAGGACCGCGTAGAGCGCGTCGTCGGGGGAGGCGGAGCAGGCGTATGTGAAGCACGCGCCGCGCATCATCTTGCCCCAGTATTCGCAGCGCCAGCCGGAATCTGCGTCGTCCACGCCCGGATGCTTGTAGAGGTCGACGAACTTCTTCCACACGGACGCGTCGAGCAGCTGTATCCGGCGCATCGCCTCGAGCTCGTCCGTGAGATCGTCGTGGAAGTCGAACGATCCGGCGGGGAGGGCAAAGCGGACGTCAGAATAGAGGAAATGATCGCGCGCGCGGCGGATCGCCTCTTTATACACGGGAACATAAGCGGAGACGGGCGCGGCGGGCTCGGCAGGCTCCTCCGGGATCTCTGGCTCCTCGGGAATCTCGGGTTCTTCGGGAATCTCAGGCTCCTCGGGAATCTCCGGTTCTTCGGGGATTTCCGGTTCTTCGGGGATTTCCGGTTCGTCCGGAACCTCGGGTACTTCCTGAATCTCGGGTACTTCGGGGACATCCGGTACTTCCGGAATCTCCGGCACTTCGGGAATCTCCTGTTCTTCCGGGATTTCCGGTTCTTCGGGAGTCTTCGGTTCCTCCGGGATCGCGGGGGTGAGGATCAGCTCCGGCTCCGGGACGACGAGCTCCGGCTCCTCCTTCGCGGGCAGGATCAGAACGGGCGTCTCCGGGGCGGGCTGTTCGGGCTCCTCCACGGGCGCGGTCGGGTAGGCCGGAGCTTCGGGGAATACCGGTTCGGCTGGCTTGGCGGGCTCGGTGAAGGCGGCGAAGGGCGAGGGTTCGGCGGCTTTGGCTTCGAGAGCGGCTTTGCGGCGCGCTTCGCTTTCGCGGTGCTTGTTCAGATCCGCGCCGCAGTTGATGCAGAAGCGCATGGTATCCTTGATCTCGCGGCCGCATTCGGGACAGAATCTCATGGGGAACCTCCTTTATATAATTTGAAGAAATTCGCGCTTGCGCTGTTTATCTGTGGAACAGCCTCTTCGACTCGTACACGGGTTCGCAGGTGAGGTTGAGACCGAGCTTGCGCAGGGTGTCTGCGTCGACCGAGGAGACGATCACGGTGCTGTGCGCCTCGCATCCGCGGAGCTCCGGGAGCTTCTCATACGCGGCGGCGGCGTTCGGATCGGTCGCGGCGGAGATCGAGAGGGCGATCAGGATCTCGTTGACGTGCAGACGCGGGTTGTGCGAGCCGAGCGTCCCGGTCTTGAGGCGGCAGATCGGTTCGATGACCGAGGGGGAGATGAGGTGGATGGAGTCGTCGATCCCGGCGAGCGCCTTGAGGGCGTTGAGGATCGCGGCGGAGCAGGAGCCGAGAAGTTCGCTCGTCCGTCCGGTCACGAGGGTGCCGTCGGGCAGCTCGATCGCGGCGGACGGTCCGTCGGTGTCGGCGGCCTTGCGGAGGGCGGGCGCGACGACGGGACGGTCCTCGACGGAGATCTTCGCGCGGTTCATGATGAGCTCCGCCTTGTAGACCTCCTCGCTGTCGCAGAGTCCCTTCCGCTGGCGGACGCAGGTGCTGTAATAGCGGCGGATGATCTCGGCGCGGGATGCATCGCAGACGGCCTCGTCGTCATAAATGCAGAAGCCGACCATGTTGACGCCCATATCCGTCGGGCTCTTGTACGGGCATTCGCCGTAGATCCCTTCGAACAGACGGCGCAGGACGGGGAAGACCTCGACGTCGCGGTTGTAGTTGACGGTGGTCTCGCCGTAGGCCTCGAGGTGGAACGGGTCGATCATATTGACGTCCGCGAGGTCGACGGTTGCCGCCTCGTAGGCGAGGTTGACGGGATGGATCAGGGGGAGGTTCCAGACCGGGAAGGTCTCGAACTTCGCGTAGCCGGACTTGATGCCGCGCTTGTTGTCGTGATAAAGCTGGGAAAGGCAGGTCGCCATCTTGCCGCTGCCCGGGCCGGGGGCGGTGACGACGATGAGCTGGCGAGAGGTCTCGATGTACTCGTTGCGTCCGTAGCCCTCGTCGCTGACGACATGCTTCACGTTGGTCGGGTAGCCCTCGATCGGGAAGTGCTTGAAGACGCGGAGGCCGAGGTTGGTGAGCCGCATGATGAAAGCGTCCGCCGCGGCCTGTCCGGAATAGTGGGTGACGACGACGGAGCCGACGTAGAGACCGCGGTCGCGGAAGGCGTCGATGAGGCGGAGGGCATCCATGTCGTAGGTGATGCCGAGGTCCGCGCGCATCTTGTTCTGCTCAATGGCGGCGGCGGAAACAACGACGATGATCTCCGCCTTGTCGCGAAGCTGGAGGAGCATGTTGATCTTACTGTCCGGTTTGAAGCCGGGGAGAACACGCGAGGCGTGATAGTCGTCAAACAGCTTGCCGCCGAATTCCAGATAGAGCTTGCCGCCG
>CACZSA010000409.1 GCA_902783705.1 uncultured Ruminococcus sp. | reverse complement strand
GTGTGGTGCGACCGCGCCGGTGTGGAGCTGATCTCCCAGAAGGAAGGCGCTGACCCGGCCTCCGTGGTCTTCGACGCCATCGCCGCCGCCAATAAGCGCAAGGCCGACGTCCTGATCATCGACACGGCGGGACGCCTCCACAACAAGAGCAACCTCATGGACGAGCTCGCGAAAATCAACCGTATCATCGGACGGGAGCTTCCGGACGCGGCAAGGGAGACCCTCCTTGTCCTCGACGCTACGACGGGGCAGAACGCCGTCATGCAGGCGAAGAAATTCAAGGAAGCCGCCGACATCACGGGCCTTGTGCTGACGAAGCTCGACGGCACCTCGAAGGGCGGCGCGGTCTTCTCGATCAAGGATGAGATCGACCTCCCGGTGAAGTTCATCGGCGTCGGCGAGCAGATCGACGACATGCAGCCGTTCGACGCGAAGATGTTCGTCGACGCGCTGATCACGGACGACGTCTATACGGAAAAAGAAGAAAACGGAGAAGAAGCATGACAGAGATCGTTCTTGCGTCGAACAACCGGAAAAAAATCGCAGAACTGGGAACTTTGCTCGCATCTTCGGCGTCTAAGGGGATAAGCGTCCTCTCTCTCCGCGACATCGGCTTCACGGACGAGATCGTCGAGGACGGCGCGAGCTTCGAGGAGAATTCCCTCATCAAGGCCGCGACGCCCGCACGGCTCGGGTATATCGGCATCGCCGACGACTCCGGCCTCTGCGTCGACGCGCTGGACGGTGCGCCCGGGATCTATTCCGCACGCTACGCCGGCGAGGACGCGAACGACGAATCGAATCGGCGAAAGCTCCTCGACGCGCTCCGGGACATTCCGGCAGAGGAGCGCACGGCGCGCTTCGTCTGCACGGCGTCGCTGGTGCTGCCCGAGAACACGCCCTGTGCCGTTCCCGAAAAATGGCGCATTCCCGCCGATCTCGCCGCGAAACGGGGCCTCGATCCCGCGCGGGCCATGGTGGTCCGGGGCGAGTGTGAGGGACGCATTCTCTTCGAGGAGCGCGGCGACGGCGGCTTCGGCTACGATCCGCTCTTCTATTACCCTGAATTCGGCGCGACCTTTGCCGAGATCCCCGGGGAGCGGAAAAACCTCGTTTCCCACCGCGGCAGAGCGATGCGTGAATTCACCGCGCGGCTCGCCGCCATTCTGAAGGAGTAACAAGATGCTGAACAGCAAACAGAGATCGACCCTCAAATCCGTCGCCTCGAAGATGGACGCCATTTTCCAGATCGGGAAGGGCGGGATCGGCGACGCGGCGGTGAAGTCCATCGCGGACGCGCTCGAGGCGAGGGAGCTTGTGAAGATCAGCGTGCTCGACAATTCCGACGAGGACGCCCGCGAGGCCGGAGAGGAGATCGCCTCCCGCACCGGATCCGAGGTCGTCGCCGTCATCGGGCGCAAGATCATCCTCTACAAGCAGTCCTCCCGCGAGGACCGGCGCAATATTTCGACGCTGATATGACAGCCGAACGTCTCGGACTCTTCGGCGGGACCTTCGCGCCGCCGCACCGGGGACACGTCCATCTGCTCGAAGCCTTCCTCGACGCGGTGCACACGGACCGCACGCTCGTCATGCCGACGGGGATCCCGCCGCACAAGCTCAAGGCCGCGGGCGACACCCCCGAGGCGCGGCTCGCGATGTGCAGGGCGGCTTTCGGTTCCATGCCCGGCGTCGAGGTCTCGGATTACGAGATCCGAAAGGACGGCCCAAGCTACACCGTCGAGACGCTCCGCCACCTCGAGGCGCCCGGGCGGGAGATCTATCTCCTCTGCGGCAGCGACATGTTCCTCACGCTCTCGAAGTGGTATCGGGCCGAGGAGATCTTCGCCCGTGCCGTACTCGTCGGCCTGGCAAGGGAAGAGGGCCGGGAGGACGACATGAAGCGGACGGCGGAGGACTACCGTAAGCGTCTCGGCGCGCGGGTGATCCTGCTTGACGCGGAACCGCTCGCCGTCTCCTCGACCGAGGTGCGCGAGGCGGTCCGTACGCACGCCGACCTCACGCGGGTCCTGCCCGAGGGTGTGGCGGAGATCGTGCGGACGATGGGCCTCTACGGATGGAAAGAGCGCCCGGAGGACAAAGGGACACAGGACATGAACATGAACAACACGCGGAAAACGGAAAAACGGATGCTTGATGAGGCGGCGCTCTCCGCGCTCTCGGAGCGGGTGAAGCCCTATCTCACCCCGAAGCGCTACGCCCACACGAAATCCGTGGAAAAGGAAGCGGCGGCCCTCGGCGCGATCTATCTGCCCGACGAGATCCCGCGGCTTCGGGCGTCCGCGCTTCTGCACGACATTACAAAAAAAGAAGACACGGAAAAACAGTTGCAAATCTGCGGGGAATTTGGTATAATAACGGAGACGACCGATCTGCTCTCGCCCGCGGTCTTCCACGCGAAGACCGGAGCCGCCGTCGCCGCGCGCGATTTCGCGGACTTCACGGACGGGGAGATCCTCTC
>CACZSA010000408.1 GCA_902783705.1 uncultured Ruminococcus sp. | reverse complement strand
TTCCACGCGTTCTCCTGCAGCCAGTAGTATTCCGTCGTCCACGCGAATTCCACCGTGAACGATCCGAGCGTGTCCATGTCCACCGCAAGTCCCGTCTGGTGCTCACTCGTGCCGGGACGCGTCGCGTACGTCAGGACCAGCGCCTCCGCATCCTCGCGCGTCCGGGTGGGATCGCTCGCCATCTCGTTCTGCACGTACTGCTCGAAGATCGTCGCCTGATAGTCGTAGCTCCGGTAGCCCGAGTACACCGCCATGCTGTAATAGCCGTAGTGGTGCATCTCCTGGAACAGCGCCTCGAGCGCGCGGGTCGGGTATTCCCGCAGCTGCTGCATGCTCCGGTAGGTGCTCGTGTATTTCACGTCCACGAGGTCCCGCGGCACGTCGGTCGCCGAGAGCGGGTGATCCGCGTTCACGAGGACGAGGAACGCGTCGCGGAGATCCCCCTGCGGGTTCATGTATTCCTCGTATTCCGAGAGATCCGTCTGGAAGTTCAGCTCAAAGACCGTCGCCTCCCGGAGCGAGTCCGTCAGAAGCCCGACGTTCGTATCTTCGGGGATCTTCTCGATCGGGTCGTTCTTCTTCAGCCGGAACGTCACCGGGAAATACACGTTGATCTTGTTGTCCGGATCGGAGTTCTCCTCGTCGAGGATCCGCGAGATCCGCACCTCGCGTCCGTTCGCCCGGACCGTCACGGCGAGGTTGTCCATCCAGTCCGTGAGGAAGGAGGAGGAGATCCAGACCGTCTCGCCGATCAGCTTGTTCGGGATGTCGAGAAGCTCCGTCTGCCCGTTCACGACGACCTTGTGCTCGCCCGTGACGAACGTGACCGATTCTTCCGTCCCGTCGCCCGCGGAGGAGGCCGGGGCGCTGTTCTGCGTCGGGAGGATGAACTTCATCTCCTCCGCCGAGCCGCTCTCCTTCATGCCGAGATAGCTTGCCAGGTCGTTGAAGCAGATATAGAGTTCATCGCCGTCCATGCAGTCCTCCGCGTCGGTCGAGCGGATCTTGATCCCGCCGTAGTAGAACGCGATCTTGCCGTTGTCGAGCGGCGCGTCGGGGGCGCGGTGCAGGGCGATGAGGATTCCGCCGCCCACGAGGAGCGCGAGGATCGCCGCCGCCGCGAGGACGTAGAGAATGCCCCGCCCGATCCGCTTTGCCGCCGCGCGTCTTTCCGTACGGCGGACACGCGATTCTTCCTCGCGGATCCGGCGCTCGTAGTCGAGGCGGGCCTGTTCGCGCTCCCGGGCCTCGGCGCGCCGTTTCGCGATCTGACGCCGGCGGGCTTCTTCACGGGCCGCTTCCTCCGGCGTCCTCTGAAGAGGCGTCCTCTGCCGCGGGGGATTCTGACGGGACGTATTCCGGCGGGGATTCTGACCGTTCTGTCGGGCATTTTGTCGGACATCCTGTCGGGCATTCTGCTGTGAATTCTGCCGGGACAGCGTCTGCCCTCCGCCGGGAACCCCTGCCTGCCGCGCGCGCTTCTGCGCCAGCCATGCCTGATATCGGGCGTACTCCTCGTCGGTCATCTGCGAGGGATCGGGGCGCGGACGGGTGCGCGGATCCGGGGACTGCGCGGGCGGCGCGTTCCTGACCGGGGATCCCCTCGCCGGGCGATTGTTCGCCGAGCGATTGTTCGCCGAGCGATTGTTCGCCGGACGTTTCGGATTGTTGTTCATGTTGCGCCTCTACTTCGTTTCACAGACGATGAAAAACGGGCTTTCGGGGGAGTTGAGCATGCGGAACCGCGCGATGCTGTAGCGGAACCGGGAGAGCGAGGAGAAGTATTTCTCCAGCTCCTCCCCTTCCGCCGCGCCCTCCGGATGTCCGGGATAGACCGCGACGAGGAGGACGGAATCCGCCCCGAGCAGGTCCAGCGCGCGTTCCACGGCGGGCAGGGTGGTTTTCCGCATCGTGGTGAGCTGCTTCCGTCCGCTCCCCGGGAGATAGCCGAGGTTGAACATCCCGGCCTTGATCGGACCCCGCACGAACTCCCGCGCCCGGTCATGCGACGCGCAGATGAGCCGCCAGTTGTCCGGACAGCCGTTCGACCGGAGATTGCGCTCCGTCGAGAGCAGGGCGTCCGGCTGGATGTCGAAGGCCGTCACCGAGCCGCGCGGCCCGACGGTCTGCGAGAGGAAGACGGTGTCGTAGCCGTTTCCCATCGTGAAGTCGACCGCCGTGTCGCCGTCATGGAGATGGTCGAGGATGAATTTCTTTTGCAGAGAGAGCAGATCCACCACGTTGCGATTCCTTTCGAGTGTCTGTAATCAGCTGTTTGCCGCGTGTCCGATCGCGGAGTCGAACGCGCGCAGGTTCACGTCGAGGGCCTTCTGCGGGACGCACGCCGCGACCGCATTGCGCAGGACCTCGCGGTCGAAGCCGAGCACGTCCGCCGCCAGCCCGATCAGGGCCACGTTCGACGCTCTCGCGCTTCCGGCCTCCGCGGCGATGGCGGGCGCGTCGTAGGCACGGACGTCCACGCCGAGCGCCTTCATGTCGTCCACGAGACCTTCGGGGTATTCCGCCGCGCCGGTGATGACGGGCATCGGATTGATCTGCTGGGTCGAGGTCACGATGGTGCCGCCCGGCTTGAGGTTCGGAAGCCACCGCGCCGCCTCGAGGACCTCGAAGCTGAGGATGACGTCCGCGTCGCCGCGGCAGATCACGGGGGAGTAGACCTCGTCGCCGAAGCGGACGTAGGTCACCACGGAGCCGCCCCGCTGGGACATGCCGTGGACTTCGGATACCTTCACGTCAAGGCCGGAATCCATCGCGGCCCGCCCGAGAATCTTGGACGCCAGCAGGGTACCCTGTCCGCCGACGCCGACGATCATGATGTTTTTCTTCATTTTCCAATCCCTCCTCAGAGCGCGCCGAATTTGCACATCTGTTCGCAGAGCCCGCAGCCGACGCACATGCTCTGGTCGATTGCGGCCTTCTTGCCGACGATCGAGATGCACGGGCAGCCGATCTTCATGCAGCTCTTGCACCCGACGCATTTATCCGTGTCGACCTGGATCGGCGGGTTCTTCTTCACCGATTTGAGCAGCGCGCACGGGCGGCGGCAGATCACGACGGACGGGCACGGAGCGGCGACCTCTTCCCGGACGATCCGCTCGAGCTCGGCGAGGTTGTTCGGGTCGACGGCGCGGATATGTTCGCGTGCGACGCCGAGGGACGCGCAGATATCCTCGAGCGAGAGGTTCGGCGCGGGATTCCCCATGAGGGTCTTGCCCGTGAGCGGGTTGTCCTGATGCCCGGTCATGCCGGTGATGGAGTTGTCGAGGATCAGGGTGGTGGTATTGCCGCCGTTGTAGACCACGTTGACGAGCCCGGTGAGGCCGGAGTGCATGAACGTGGAGTCGCCGATGACGGCTACGTACTTGTCCTCCTCGCCTCTCACCTTGCAGGTGCCGTGGAGGGACGAGATCGACGCGCCCATGCAGTAGACGGAGTCGATGGCGGAGAGCGGCGGGACCGCGCCGAGGGTATAGCATCCGATATCGCCGGAGACGCGCAGCTTGAGCTTGGCGAGCGTATAGAAGACGCCGCGGTGCGGACATCCGGGGCAGAGAACGGGCGGACGTGCCGGGATCGCCGCGCCGACCTCGCAGTAATCGGGCTCGATGCCGAGAAGGCGGGTGCGGAGGAGCTCTTCGGAGTACTCGTCGCAGAGCGGGAGCACGTCCTTGCCGGTGACGGTGAGCCCGAGGGCCTTGCAGTGGTTCTCGATGACGGGATCGAGCTCTTCGACGACGATCACCTGCTCGTGCTTTGCCGCGAAGTCGAGGATGAGCTTCTTCGGGAGGGGATTGAGCAGGCCGAGCTTGAGGTAGGAGGCGTTCCTGCCGAAGGCTTCCTTTGCATAATTATACCCGTTGCCCGCGGTGATGATGCCGATCTTCGCGCCGTTTTCCTCGACGGTGTTGAGCGGGGTGGTCTCGGCGTATTCCGCGAGCGCGGCGAGGTGATCCTCGACGACGTAGTGGCGCTTCTTCGCGTTGGCGGGCATCATGACGTGCTTGCCGGGCTCCTTGACGTACGGCGCGATCTCGTGCTCCGTGCGTTCGCCGACCTCGACCGGGGAGCGGCTGTGGCTGACGCGGGTGGTGAGGCGGAGGATGACGGGGGTATCGAACTGCTCGGAGAGCGCATAGGCGGCCTTGGTATAGGAGAGGCATTCGGCGGAGTTCGCGGGCTCGACCATGGGGAGCTTTGCCGCGACGGCGTAATGCCGGCTGTCCTGTTCATTCTGGGAGGAGTGCATGCCCGGATCGTCCGCGACGCCGATGACCATGCCCGCGCCGACGCCGGTATAGGCGGTGACGAAGAGCGGGTCCGCCGCGACGTTGAGGCCGACGTGCTTCATGCCGCAGAAGGAGCGTCCGCCGCCGACCGCAGCGCCGAGCGCGCCTTCGAGGGCGACCTTTTCATTGGGGGCCCATTCGGAGTACATTTCCGGATAGGTGGCGGCGAATTCGGTGATTTCGGTGGAGGGGGTGCCGGGGTAGCTGGAAACGAAGCGCACGTCCGCCTCAAAGAGACCGCGCGCGACGGCTTCGTTGCCGAGAAGCAGAGTTTTCATGTGATGGAATATCCTTTCAGCGCGGAGGGGACCGCGCAGGTTGACGGGGATTTTACTGCATCTTATATTATACAATATCGGGTGGATTTTCGCAAGACGAAAAGGTGAAAAAATGGAGGGAAGTTTGGAAAAATATACGGTCTCCGGGAGCGCATGGAACTGGCGCTTGCGGATAGAAAGGATCCGCACCTTCCGTGCAGGGGAAGTGGGATGACATTTTCTCGTGTTCTGCGCGCTGACGCTTGCGGATTTTGGATCTTGCAGATCCGACGCTTTTTTCGCCTGCGCGGCTGGCGCACAAGAGGCCTCCGGAGCCGGCCTCTTGTGAATCACCGCTCC
>CACZSA010000407.1 GCA_902783705.1 uncultured Ruminococcus sp. | reverse complement strand
CATCGCCGCCGAGGACGAGCCGCCGTGGCTGAACAGCGCGACCGTGAACTGTTCGTCGTCCTCCCGCGTGTTCCGGTAACAGAGGCCTTCCCGGACGTAGCCGAGCGAGGCGAGCCAGGTGTCGATCCCCTTCTCGACGACGCGGACGGCCTCGGTCACGCGGTTCGTGCGATAATAGGGATGCGCGGCCCAGTTCCTGTCCGTGAGGTCCGAACCGCCGGCGGCCAGCTCATCGGCGATCTTCCAGGGATGCCCATCCGCGAAGAGCGCCTCCCCGTCCGTCGATCCCCAATGGATCTCGTGCATGAAGTCGAGCGTGTGCACCTCGAGCCCGAGAACCTCGGCCGCCGCGTCCGCCGTCTGTCTCGCGCGTCCCTGCGGGGAGGAATAAATCGCCCCGATCCCCTCCTCACGCAGCCGTTGTGCCGCGGCCTTGGCCTGAAGTTCTCCGAGCGGCGTCAGGCAGTCATGGGCGTAATCCGGCTCGCCGTGCCGCACAAATACGATTCTCATATAACCCTCCCGCCCGGATCAGCCGAGCAGCCATTCCGGATCGAATTCCGCCGCCGCGACGCCTCCGTCACAGGGATCCTCGACGCCGTGCTCGTAGAGCAGCACGAAGCGGTCCCCGATCGGCGAATAGTCGAGGCTCGAATACGACGAGAGCCCCGGGAAAACCGTCTTCTCCCCGGCCCAGCTCCGCCCGCCGTTGTAGCTCCAGCAGACCGTCATGTTCTCGCGTTTTTCGGCCCGGGGATTGGCGAAGAGCGTCAGCCCGTCCGCGCCCTCGGGCAGGATCGACGGATGCGCCAGCTCGTCCCGCTCCACCCGGAGGAAGGACGCGTTGCACCCGCAGAAGACCTCCTCCCGCAGATATGGATCCGTGCGGAACTCGCCCCAGGTCTCCCCGCCGTCATGCGAGGTCGCGAGATAGCGGAGCCCGTCGCGGAAATAGGCGCGGGAGTTGTAGGTGATCGATCCGTCGGCCTCCTCGACGAGGGTTCCCTCCCCCGTCCCGAGCTGAACGGGACCCGAGGCGTGCCATGTCAGCCCGCGGTCGTCGCTCCAGAGGGCGTTGTTGTAGACGTTCACGCGCAGCTCGTCCCAGTTTGCGTACTGTCCGGCCTGCGTCCGCGAGGGGCAGAGGAGCCGCCCGGCATGGGGACCGTGGCGGAGCTCGATCCCGTGCGCGGAGCCGTGACAGCTCCCGCCGAAGGACACGCGCCGCCCGTCGATGTGGGTGTATTCCCGCTCCTCGATCACATGGGGACGCTCGCCCCACGTCTCCCCGCCGTCCTCGGTGAAGAGGATGAACCGCCCGCGCAGGATGCCGAGCGCACGCGCCTTTTTCTCCGCCTCCGCCTCGTATTCCGCGAGAACCTCGGCGCTGTAATGCCCGAATTCGCGTCGCTGGACGGGGATCTTCTCGCCGCAGCACATCACGGTGTCCGACGTCCGGTCATAGACCGCGCTGCCCATCGAGCAGGCCCAGCCCTCCACGGCGACGAGCGGGCGCGGCGTCTCCCAGTCCTCCCCCGGCTTTTTCCGTGCAAAGCAGAGGAAGACCTCGCCGGCTGCGTCCGAGAGCGTCCCGCGGCGGTCGTTGCAGAAGGCGTAGAACGTGCCGCGACAGTCCGCCACGACGCTCGGGATCCGGTAGTTCGCCCCGCCGCCCGAGGAAAAGAGATCGGTCGTTTTAAAGTACATGGGGGATCCTCCGATCAGAGATATCTGCGGATGACGGCAGCCACGGCCTCCGCGCAGACGGTATTGCCGTCCTCGGTCAGGTGGATGTTGTCGTCCTTGCGCACGAATCGGTCGATGTCCGCCGCCATGAGCGCGTGCAGATCGTCAATCACGACGCCCTTTTCTTCGAGCAGCGGCACGAGCGCGGCGTTGTAGCGGTCGATATCGGAATTGAAGATATCCGGATGCACCGCGGTCACGGGCGTGGTCGTCGCGAAGATCAGGGTCTTCGTCTGCCCGAGCAGGATGTCCGCGATCCGGCACATCGTATGCAGGTAATCGTCGAGGAGCGCGAGCGGCTTCCCGTCCGTGCCGATCTGGATGTCCCAGAGGCCGTTGTTCCAGTGGATGACGTCCGCGTCCCGGATCTCGTTCTGCCAGTAATGCATGACGCCGTGCAGGGTGAAGGCGGAATACCGTCCGTTCTCCCCGGGCTGCCAGACCTCACAGGCGTCCCCGAGCAGAGCGGGAACCTTCGGTCCGTACCCGATCAGACGGATGGAATCGCCGAGAAGGACGACTTTCTTTTTCTCGTTCACAGCGCAAATCCTCGCTTTTTTCGGAATTCTGTGTCTCTATTCTACCATACTTTCCCCCGCATTGCAAGCTGGAACGGGGCAAAAAAACAGGAACGGTCAAGGCGAACTCCGTAAAGAAGTTGCTTTGAGGTTTCAATCACCGTCTCAAAAGAATATGAGACGGGGCTGTCGCATTAACTTCAGAAATGGAGAAAATGCGACAGCCCTTTTGTAATTCAGATCATTCCGTTCTTCTTTTTCTCCTTTATCGAGGAGAAAAAGAAGCAAAAAGAGGAACTCTTTTGAAATCTTGGGTGTTCCGGACTCTGCGGAGTCCGGGTCAGGGCGTTGCCCCGACACCCCACCACCTTTTGAAAAAGGTGGACGAAAACTTTTGAACTGT
>CACZSA010000406.1 GCA_902783705.1 uncultured Ruminococcus sp. | reverse complement strand
TCAAACAGCGCGTCCGCGTCCACCTGCCGGTCGCCGAGGGTGATGTTCTGCGAGAGAACGTAGAGCCCGTTGTACTTGCCGTTCACGTAGACGTCGACGTAGCGCGTCTGGACGGCGTTCTCCATCCCGAGAAGGTCCGAGGCGAGGTTGAGGGTGATGAAGTTGCGGAGCAGGGTCTTGTCCGACCAGGTCGTGATGAGGACCCATTTCTTGCTCGTGTTCATGCCGAGCAGAGGTGCCGCCTCCCCGAGCTTGAGGCCGTAGGTCTTCTGCGGGAAGGACCAGCTGTAATTTCCGCGGCCCTTCATCTCGATGGGCTGCTCGACGATGCCGCGCCCGTCCTGCACGAGGGTGTAGGTGCCGGGCGACCAGACGCCGTGCTGGATCGAGGAGAGCTTCGCCTTGCCGAGGTCAATGTAGAGCGTCGGGAGGTTCGTCGCCTGCGGATAGGTCTCCATCTCCGCGGCGGTCAGTTCGCGGTCGGCCTGCCTGCCGTCGACGATGACGCGCGGACCGGAATAGACCGGGGCCTCGGTGGCGGCGGTTTCGATCTGCGTCTCCTCCGGGACGGGTTCGGGATCTGCCGGGGTGGGGACGGTCTCTTTCACGCACCCCGCGAACAGGAGCAGCGAAAGGAGGAAGGATGCGAGTTTCAGTTTCTTCATGGATACTCCGATGGGGTTGATTTTTCCGATAAACGATGGTATAATGAGGAAGCGGCGTTTCCCGGATGCTTTACGCGTTCATCCCCGCCAGCGCGGCGCCGATGACCGTGCCGAAGGCGGAGCTCTCGGGAATGATGAAATTCATGTCGAACATGCGGTTGAGGGTCGCGAAGACCGTCTCGGCCTGCGGGACCTGCGAGAGGTTCCCCGTCAGGACCACGTCGCGGATCTTGTAGTTCCGCGCGGCGAAGATCGCCACCATGCCGATCGTCTCGAACACCATGTTGATGATGCCGAGGGCGATGTCCTCCCGCGTCGCGAGGTCGCTCAGCTGCCCGAAGTTCGACGCCGTCATGATGTCGGAGAAGCCGGGGACGATGTCGGATTTCGTGATGTCCTTGATTTTGAGGTCGACCCGGTCGAGGGAGCCGCCCTTCGCGAGCTCCGCGATGTGCTCGACGTTGTCCATGCCGAGCATCTTCTTCGAAAGGCCGACGAGGGTGCCGCCGCCGACGCCCGTGCCGCCGAGATAGTCCGGTTCCGCGCCCTCCTCCGCGTAGACGAGCGCCGTGCCCGTGCCGCAGGAGGCGATGATCGCGCGGTCGAGGTGGGAGAGATACAGCCCGCCGAGGCCGATGGACTTGAATTCCGCGATCTTCTCGGACGGGAGGCCGTAGATCGGCTTCGACATGTAGGACGAGCCCGCGCCTGTGAACATGACCTTCCGCACGTCGCCGAGGGTCAGGCTGTTCTGGTCGAGAAATTTGCCGAACGCGCCGTAGATCGAGGTGATCGGGTCGGTCGCCCGGACGAACTGGGGACGGATGAGGGTCTTTTCGGGGGTCGAGCAGTCGAACCCGACGATTTTGGTGGTGCTTCCGCCGATATCGATGCCGATGATTACGTGCTCTGCCATGCGCTCTCCGTGACCTGCCGCGGCAGGATTTTTTCAGAAAATGTTCAATACTGTATTATATCACGGGGGACGCGGAAAATCAATGGGATGGGGGAAATGTTCACAACTGTCCCGATCTTTTGACACTATACCGCGCAAGAACGCACGCAAAAAGGAGTTTTCACGATGACCGATGCGAAACGGAATCCCCGGGAGGCCGCGCGCCTCCTGCAGTCGAAGCGCCTCTTCATCTTCGACATGGACGGCACGATCTACCTCGGCGGCCGCCCGTTCGACTTCGCCGTGCGGTTTATCCGCCGCCTGCGCGCATCCGGGAGACGGGTGCTGTTCTTCACGAACAACGCCTCGCACGATCCGGTGTTCTACCTCGACAAGCTGACGCGCCTCGGCTTCTCGCCTTCCCCGGAGGAGATCTGCACCTCGGGCAACGTCACCGCGGCCTTCCTCACCCGACGCCGCGCCGGAAAGTCCGTCTACCTGATGGGTACGAAGGAGCTGTACCGCCAGTTCCGCGAGGCCGGGATCGATCTCGTGAACGACGAGGACGGGCACGTGATGGCGGGGCGGGTCCCGGATATCGTCGTCACGAGCTTCGACACCGCCCTGACCTACGAAAAGCTGACGAACGCCTGCACCTTCATCCGGAACGGGGCGGAATACCTCTCGACGCATCCCGATTTCAACTGCCCGACCGAGGACGGCTTCATCCCGGACAGCGGCGCGATCGCGGCGGCGGTGACGGCCTCGACCGGGGTAAAGCCCACGTATTTCGGCAAGCCGTACCGCGAGACGGTCGAGATGATCGGCGAGATCACCGGGGAGCCGAAGGAGACGACGCTGATCTTCGGGGACCGGCTCTACACCGACATTGCGACGGGGAGACGCCACGGGATCGCCGCCGCGCTGGTGCTGACGGGCGAGACGACCCTCGAGGATGTGGAGCGCGCGTCCGAGGAGGAGCGGCCCGATCTGCTGCTCGATTCCCTCGCCGACGCGGACCGGCTGATGTTTGACGGACAGGAGGAATAAATAGAATGAAGAAAACGGAAAGAAAGCTCCCGGAAGCGCCGGCGGTCCCGGTGAACCCCGCGGAGCGGGAAAAGCTCGAGGAACAGCTTCGGCGGCAGGCGCGGATCATGAATCTTCTCTGGAGCGTGAGCCTGATCGTCATCGGCGTGGGGACGTTCATCCTCTCCGTGACGAACATCGCGGGGATCGAGCTGCCGGACCTCGTCGTGCGCGTGCTCGGAGGTGCCAACCTCGTCGCCCTCCCCGTCATGATCTTCGCGACGGTGAAGAAGATGAAACTCAGAGCCGACGCCGCCCTCGCCTCCGTTCAGCCCCTGCAGACGCAGAAGCAGGCAGAAACGGAAACAAAACCCGAAGAATAAACCTTCCATCCATAAATAAAACAAAAAACGGTCGTGAAGCTGCCCCGAACCAGCCCGCGACCGTTTTTCTCAATCATCATTCTTAATTCTTAATTCGTAATTCCCCCGCCGTAAATCTCCCCGACGATCGCGTCCGCAAGCAGCTCCATCCCCCGCACGGCTTCCTCCGTCGTGCAGCCCGTCGAGCCCGCCTCGATCAGGAGCGCACCGGGGGCGTACTGCTCGTTGAACGAGGCCGCGCGGAGATTGATGTCCCGCATGAGACCGAGGTGCGCCTCCTCCGCCGACGCCTGAAGCCGCATCGCGAGGGCGAGGTTGTCCTCCCATGCCGGGTGATCCGCGCCCGCCGCGTCCGTGCCGACGACGAACATCAGCCGCCCTGCGCGCTCCCCGCCGATCTCCGTCACGCACGCGAAGGGGGAGCCGTCCGGGAGCGTGATCGAATCGCGGTGGACGTCGAATATGTACCGGATCGACGGGTGGTCCGCGAGGGTCTGCCTTATCGCGCGGGAGGCGTTGTAGTACGCGAGGTTGAAGTCCGGGGCGTCGAAGATGTCCGTGAGATGCAGGGTCGGGATTCCCGCGTCGTTCAGGCGGCGGGCGAGCGCATCCCCGACGGCGACGACGCTTTCGGCGGGATCGGTCGTGCGGTAGTCCTGCGCCGAGGAGGAGAGATACCCCTCGGTCGTGTGCGTGTGCAGGATCAGGGCGAGCGGCGCGTCCTCCCCGAACTCCGAGCGCAGAACGGCGAGCGCCGGGACCGCCCGACCGCGCAGCAGGACCGCGTCCTCGTCCGGGGAATATCCCGTTTCGTTCGTCATCGGAAAACGCGGCCCCGCGGATTCCTTTGGCGGATCGGATGCGGGAGCGGTCTCCGATGCGTCCGGCTCCTGCGGCTCTTCCGGCTCCTCCGCTTCCTCCCGGGGAGGCGTGAGATACAGGCTGTCCGATGCGGGTCCGGTCTCCGCCGCCGCCGTTTCCGCGGGCTCCGCCGACGCGAGCGAAAGGTCCGGCGGGACGCGGGGCAGGGAGGCGGTCATCGGTCCGGGATCGCCCTCGACGGCACGGATTTCGCCGCCGCCCGCCGCGGGAGACAGGAGGATTCGCGCAATCAGATCGGGCGTGGGCCGGAGCCGCAGGACGAGGAGGACCGCCGTCCCCGTGAAGACCGCCGCCGCGAATCCCGCGAGGAGGAGGGGGAGAACACCCCGGAGCCACAGATACGCCTCGGCGAGAAAACCCCGCGCACCCGGCGAGGATTTGTCCGGCGGCGGAGCGTCCGATGACGGATCCTCCGGCGGCCCGATCTCCGGCGGCGCTTCCGGGAGCTGCGGTTCGGGAATTTCCGCGTCCGTCCCTTCCGGCTCGGGAACGGGCGGGGGAAGGGCGGGAAATTCCGGCGCGGTTTCCGCCGCTTCGACGGGTTCGGCGAGGATCTCCGGCGCATCGTTCACGGCGCGGGCCTCCTTCATGATAAGATTCCTGCTCCATCCTATGCACCGGGCCCGGGATTTATGCCGGATTTCCCGAAAACGCGCCGTTGATCGCCGAGGCGAGGATCCGCGCGTAGGCCGTGACCATCGCGTCCGTGTCCGCGCGGGAGACGAACATCGGGTCCCCGTCCTCCTGACCGGCGAGCACGTCCGAGCGGATGACCGTCGGGACGCCGAGGGAGAGGACGGGGCAGGGCATCGTGCGCTCGCTGATCTCCCCGGACGCGTGGGAGAGGGCCGATCCGGGCGTGACGCCGCAGTCCGTGACCTGCACGAGCGTCCCGAGGCGTTCCCGCGTCCGCGCCGTGAGGCTGTCGACCGTGACGATGAGGCTCGCCCCCGTCTCCTTCGCCAGCGCGCGGACCAGATCGGCGGTGTCCATGCCGGTCTCGCGCGGGATCCCCGTCTTCACGGCGCAGACCGGGCTGATCCCCGCCGCCCGCATCTCCTCCGTCGGGACGAGGATGTGCGAAGCCGTCCGGGGACCGAGCGCGTCCGCCGCCATCCGCTCCGTGCCGAGCCCGGCGACGAGGACGGGACGCTCGGGATCGGCGGAGGGATTCCTTCTCCGGTAGAGCGAGACGAGCGCGCGCAGGGCCTTCGCCAGCCTTGTGCGGCGCTCCGGCGGCTCGAGCCAGATCTCCCCGCAGAGGACGGAGTGGTATCCGCCCCGCTCGCCCGCCGCCCGCATCGCGTCGAAGCCTTCGAACCAGACGGTCTCCGGGTCGGAAAAACGGAGTCCGGACGAAGCCTCCCCCGCCCCGCAGGATTCGATGAACAGGTCGCTCTGGCGCGTCGCTGCGGCCTCCCGCGCCTGTTTTTTGATCGGATTCGGCATATCGACGCCTCCTTGGGTCATTCTGACCCTATTTTGCCCCGTGAAAATCCGATTCATACCGAAAAAAAGCCTGTATTTGTGTGCAAAACGCACAAAAATTACGAGTGTAATTGTGCATGTGGATGAAACTTGACTTTCGCCCCTAAGAATAGGTTGATTCTCGCGAAAAAAAGTGCTATAATATGGTGAGTTTAAAATACCCGCATCATCAAGGCCCTGCAGACGCCGGGCGCAAGGAGGATTTACAGAATCATGAAAAAGGTGTTGTCCCTGATTCTTGCCGCGCTGATGCTCGCATCCGCACTCGCAGGATGCACCACCCTGGCAAAGAC
>CACZSA010000405.1 GCA_902783705.1 uncultured Ruminococcus sp. | reverse complement strand
GTGGTAGACCTCGCCGAGCTCGCCCGCGTCGATGAGCTTCTTGATCTCGTTGACGGCGGTGTTGAAGCGGTTGACGACGCCGATGTTGAGGGTCAGGCCGGTCTCGTGCTGGGCGGCCTGCATGGTGAGGGCTTCCTTGTAGGTGCGGGCCGCGGGCTTTTCGCAGAGGACGTGCTTCCCGGCATGGAGGGCGTCGATCGCGATGATCGGGTGCATCTTGTTCGGGGTGCAGACGGAGACGGCGGTCACCTCGGGGTCGCCTATGACGTCGTGGTAATCCGTGACGGCGATGCCGCAGCCGTACTTTTCGACGGCAGCCTGCGCGCGCTCGGGGATGATGTCGCAGAAATACTTGATCTCCGCATCGGGGCAGTTCATGTAGGACGGGATGTGCGCGGAATTCGCGATGGTACCGCAGCCGATAACGCCGACTTTGATCATGGTGAAATCTCCTTTATGGGTGAAATGGAATAAAATTTCCGGATGTGCGGGAATTGCCCGTTTCCAACATTATAGCACAGGCGGCGGGAAATTACAACCCAATTTTTCAGCGTTTTTCGCTTGACACCCGTATGCGGATATGATATAATAATTCTGTTCGGGCCATTAGCTCAGTTGGTCAGAGCTCCCGGCTCATAACCGGTTGGTCCCGGGTTCGAATCCCTGATGGCCCATAGAAAAAAGATCCCCCGGGGATCTTTTTTCTATGGGCCATCAGGGTGAGGCGCGGATGGAGTTTCCCCGGCTGCAAAATGGAAATAAACTGAACCCGAATCGGAGAGCTTCAGAAAACTGACGGTCGCATGTCCCGGAAACTCCGTGGCGACGAAGTCGCCGGGGGTTCGAGTCCCACGATATTGGGTCTCCGTGCGATTCCCGGGGAACATCATTGGGAATGCTTCAAGCGATTCCGGGCGAAGTGAGGAAATATTGAAAACTCCACAGCGACGAAGTCGCCGGGGGTTCGAGTCCCGTACACAATCCCCCCGGGGATCTTTTTTCTATGGCCCATCAGGGTGAGGCGCGGATGGAGTTTCCGCGGCTGAATGGGAAATACCGCGACCATCAATCGTATCTCGGACGGGCTCTGAATCCTCAATGACGAACAAATCCCTTGCGGTAGTCCCTTTGAGCACTCCCGTCAGCAGGTCGTCTTCCATTAGAATCTCGTCGATGCGGTTATAGATTTGTTCCTTGTCCTCACTCTTATCCACGCCGAGACGGAGGAGGTTTTCTTTTTCATCCGGGCCGATTGTATAGACCTTGAATGTCTCGTGCAGACGCTGAAAAACACGATTCTGCACGGAAAGCAGGTCGTTCAGCGGGTATTTTTCTTCCTCGAACACCACGCAGTCGAACCCGGCGAGGAGAGCTTCATAGTCGGGACAGTCTTCGCTGCGTTCCGCTTCTGTGGCGATGGCGATGTGGAGTATTTCACCGTCGATCCAAGCGCCCGCATAGTCCGGAGGGTAGACGGTCCCTCCGCCTTCTTTTGTCTGAAAGCAAGTGGTCAGTGTGTCCCACGCTTCCAGCGGTCCGATCTGCGGCGAAGGCTTCCCGGCAGGCACGGTTCCGGTGGGTTCTTGGCCCGCTTTGCAGGAAGTGAGAAGGACGGAGAGGAGCGTGAGGAGGAGAAAAACGATTTTCGCAGGTTTCATGTGCAGACTCCTTTTTTGCGTTTCTGTTCATTAGACGGCGGGAATAAGCAAAAAGTTCCTTTTTTCGAGGAATCATCGTTTTTTCCCGGAATGCACGAATATCGCGGTATCACAACAACGCGGCAAAACGGAATATCCCCGGAAAACCAAATCTTCCCCCGGAAATCTCCCGAATACGGGAAATCTCCGGGGGAATTTTTGTGCTGCTGCGCAGGGGGAATAAAACGCGTGAAATCCTCGCGCCGCGGCAGTTTACGACGTGCAGCGGAGCTTTTCGTACAGGCGGT
The DNA here is from genome assembly GCA_902783705.1 of uncultured Ruminococcus sp. GTDB lineage: Bacteria > Bacillota > Clostridia > Oscillospirales > CAG-272 > UMGS1696. Next base: position 2,972 of record CACZSA010000405.1, on the reverse strand, counting down.
GCAGAAACACCACCATCATGCCCCGCGTGCAGGGCTCGTCGAGGGCCAGGCCGTCGCCCGTGCCGCGCAGGATCCCCGCCTCCACCGCCCACGCCGCGGCCTCGTCGTACCACATGCGCGGCGGCCAGGACGTCTGCGGGGACGGTTTCTCCGCGCCTGCCGTGTTCGCGACGCCGAGCGGGAGGGACGGATCGACGGGGACGCCGCCCTCGCGGATCTCGAGGTGCAGGTGAACGCCCGTCGCGCGGCCCGTCCGCCCTTCAACCCCGAGCGTCTGCCCAGCTTCGACGCGGTCTCCCTGCGATACGGCGCGGGCGGCGAGGTGGCAGTAGTAGACCATCCGTCCGTCATCGCCGAAGACCGAGACGTAATTCCCCCACTCCGACGTGCGGTTTGCCGGGTCCGTCACCATCCGCGACTGCGCGACCGTGCCGGAGACGACTGCGCGGACTGCGGTGTCCTCCGGGTCGAGGGGCGTGAGATCGATCCCCGCGTGTCCCGACGGCTCGCCGGAGAACGGGTCCGGACGCACGCCGAAGGGCGAGGTGACGCGGACGCCGGACTCAAAGGGCAGGGTCATCGGGATCCGCTCCTTTCCCGCCCGCCGGATCCGCCGCCTGCCCGGCAATCTGCCCGGCATTCTGCCTGCCGAGGACGGTCAGGGCGTTTTTCAGGGCATCCGGGACGGGCACGCCCATGAGGACCATGTTTTCGAGGATCGAGAGGCCGTCGTTGACCGTGAGGGAGATCGCGGCGGCGTCGCGGAGGAAGGTGGATTCGGGCGAAATGACCGCGTCGAGGCGGACCGCGACGAGGACGACCAGGAGCATCATGCCCTTGCGGAGGAGGCCCTTGAAGCCCGCGCGGCTCTCGAGGCGTCCGTCCGGGGACTTCGGCGAGCGGTGGAAGACGCCCGCGACGAGGAGCCCGGTGAAATAATCGACCGCCATGAAGACGATCAGCGTGACGAGGGCGGCGTCCCAGCCCCCGAAGAAATAAGCCGCCGCGGAGCCGATGACCCCCGCCGCGGTGGGGATGAATTCTTTCATTGAAATATTCCTTTCCGCGCACGAACGGTGCGCACTTTTTGTCGTGATCCTCCCGGCCCGAGGCGGCGACCCCGGCGGCGGGGTTGGGCGGGGGGGATGATTTGTGTGGGGAACATGTGGGAGGACCGGACCCCTCATCCGCCCTGACGGGCACCTTCCCCACGGAGGGGGAAGCCTCCTGTTTGTGCAGTGCATCTTCAAATAAATCTGTTCCCATATTCTTTGAAAATGGTTGACAGCTTCATTCAAGAACCGCACTCCCTCTGTAAGCCTTCCCCCTTCTGTGGGTCGATTTCAACAAAGTTGAAATCAGGTGGCCCGTTCGGGCCGGATGAGGGGATTCCAAACGCCCCGGATCCCTTTCTTCACCCCGCGTTCCGCGTGTTTGCGGCGTTGAGGCGGCGGACGAGCGCTTCGAGGGCACGAACCCGCGCGTCGATCCGGGCGATCTCCATGGCGGGCATGGTCAGGATCTTCACGGCGCGGGCGGCGTCGGCGGGATCGAGCGGCAAGTCGCTCCCGATTCGTTCGACCGTGAGGCAGAGCCGCGTCTCGGCGGGGATCCGGAACGCGCCGCCGAAGCCCCAGCCGCCGAAGAACGATCCGTCCTCCCGGTGGGCCGTGACGCGGAAGCCCTCGCCGCACTCGACGGCGGCGTCGTAGCGGAACGAGAGGCAGTCGAGCGTGCGGCAGGCGCGGGGATCGTCCTCTGCCTTGGGCGCGGATTCCGCTTCGTTCCACCGCCCCGGGACGAGGATCGGGGAGAAGGAGCCCTCGATCAGCCCGGTCATGCGGTCCGCGAGCATCTCCTCGGCCTCGGCGACGGCGGAAACGGCGGTGAGCACGGACTCCGAGACGATCCCGAGGCTCTCGGCGACGGAGGCGACGTCCGCGGCGGTGCGGGTGGGGATGCGGATCGCGGCGGCATACCGGGCGGCGTCCTCGGGGGTGAGGCGGCCCTTCGGCTCTTCGTCGGCGGCGATCACAAGGACGAACGGGGTATTTGCGGGGACGAGGAGGCCGGGGCGGGTCTCCGATTCCCGGAGGGGCGCGCCGGACGAGGTGAATCCGGTGATCGAATACCCCGGCGCGCACTCGACGCGGAGGGGGTAGGGGTAGGTGAGGAAGTCGGCGGTGCGGACGCGTCGGCTGTGCTCGCGGCGGACGGGGACGGAGGCGCCATCCTCATCCGGCGAAGGGGAAGGGGAGGACGAGGGGATCCACGTGCCGACCTCGCAGAGCGGGGCATGCCTGCCGTCGGCGAGGGCGGAGAGCTCCGCGGCGGAGAGGGGGCTGCCCGGCATTGAAATGCCCGGCATCGAGATGCCCGTGACCGGGCGGGAGGGATCGCGGGAGAACTGCCCGAGGGGGCGGTCCGCGAAGGGGAGGGAATCGAAGGGATTGTTTTTTTTCATGGAATGCTCCTTATCAAGTCATGCGGTCAAACGGGGGACCGGGGTGTGAATGTTCTTATTCTTCTTTTCGTTCTTTCGGACCGCGCACATGGTCAGACGCGCATGCGGTCGAATGCTTCCGACAGGCGGGGGGCGGTGGGATATCCGCCGGACCGCCGCGGCTGGGGCGAAACGATGATCCGGGGGCAGGGATCAAAGTGTTCCGCAGTGGTACTTTACCTGTCGGGTATGATTATATATCATTTCCGGGGAAATGTCAATAGCAAACGGGATAAATTTTAAGAAAAATTTTCTTTGAAATCTTTATGGCTGTTTTCTTTTGTCCTGCGCGCTGACGCTTGCGGATAGAATGGATCCGCACCTTCCGTGCGGGGAAAGAGGAAGAATCCCCATCGGGGGATTCGGGATGCCCTGCGCGGGCGGCGGACAAGAGGCCTCCGGAGCCGGCCTCTTGTCAATCACCGCTCCCAGAGGAGAGGAGGAGTGGACTCCTCCTCTCCTCTGGACT
>CACZSA010000404.1 GCA_902783705.1 uncultured Ruminococcus sp. | reverse complement strand
CTCTGGCTGGCGGAGCATAAATGACTGCCTTGACACAGATTCGGGCGTATGATATAATGGACGCAGAAACAACACCACACGGAGGACGTTTTCATGAAACGTTTCTGCGCGCTCCTTACGGCGGTACTGCTCCTCTTCTGCGTGGGATGCAAAAAACCTGCGGACACAGAGCTTTCCGCAGACGCTGACCTTCCGCAGGGCAGCAGCGTCGTTGTAACGCCGGACGGCCGCAAAATGCTGACCGGGATCTTTGAGAGCGAATATATCTCCCTTCCGGAGGGGATGCGGCTGTCCACGGCCGTTCGCCCCGCGTATGATCCCGACACCGGACTCCTTCAGGTCCTTGCAACGAGTCGGATCTATGAAACGGTCAGCGACGGAGAGCAGGAATTTGAATTCCCGGTGGATCATTTTTCAGTCGTCACCCTGTACCCCGACGGAAGCTCCTCCGAGGTACCCATCCCTCTTCATTGGAGCGGTTTCGTGGCATGCGGCGCGTTTGACGAGGACGGTCTCTGCTTTGTTCAGTGCGACCAGAGCAGTCAGAAGATGCGGGTCACGCTGAACAGGCTTTCTCCCGACGGCTCGATTTCCGATCTTGACGCGGATATGGACGCCCTCTTCAGCCGCGGCTTTCCGGACAGGATGTTTCTCTTCCCGAACGGGGACACGCTTTATATACAGCAGAATCAGGCCGTTCTTCTCGGCGCAGACGGCGTCAGAAAGGCGGAGGATTCCGCGGAGAACGTGATCCTCGACGCAGGGATGACGGCGTCCGGAAAGATCCTTCTCACATGGAGCGCGGGAGCCGGAGCCGTCATCGCCGAGCTCGACCCGGAGAGCGGGGGATTCGGTCAGAAAATCGCGCTGGGTTCTGAGATCAATACCGTGCGCTTCGGTCCCGAATATGATTTCTTCTACACCGATGGGAACGGCGTACAGGGCGCGTTTCTGGACGGTGAAAGCTGGACGTCCGAACCTCTGCTCAACTATGTCAATTCCGGGCTGGACAGATCGTCGGAGAGCCTCGTCGCGCCGCTGGACCCCGAGGCGATGCTCTTTCATCGAGTCAATCAGGACAAAACGCTTCTTTACCGTTACCGTCCCGACCTTGATCTCGCCGACTTGAAGATTCTGACCGTCGGATGCGATTCGACCGCCTCCGTCAGCCCTGTCTTTGCCTCAGCTGTCGGAGAATTCCAGCGATCTCACCCCGACGTGCGGGTCGTGACGGAGGATTATGTCGGCTATGACACCAAAGAAAAACCCGACGGGGGCGAAACGAAGCTGGCGACCGATCTTGTCACGGGCCTGTTCAAGCCAGACATCCTGATCGGCCCCGCCGATGCGGACTACATGACGCAGGCGTATGAAAAAGGGCTGTACCGGGACCTCGCGCCGTTTCTCGACAAGACCGGAGAAATCTTCGGGTGTGTCAAACGGCTGTACGACGACGGACGGGGCGGGATGTGGGGCGTCACGCCGTTCTTCTCTGTTGAGACGGTCTTTGCCGACCCCGCGCGCCTCGGGACTTACGGTAAGCAGGGCTTCCTCTCTTCGAACGATTTTGTTGATCTCGCGGAAAATCTGGAAGCCGGGCAGTCGCTTTTAACGGAGCTGCCCCGCGGGATCGTCTCCTTCAACTGGCTTTTCCGTAACGGCTGCGGCTACCGCGCGTTCATCGACCGGGAAGCAGGAACGGCCTCTTTCGACAGCCCGGAATTTATCCGCCTGCTTGAATACCTCGCCGCCCTTCCGACAGAAGAAGATGCGAAACGTTCTTCGCCCTTTGCAGGCATGAGCCCGGAGGAAATCATGCGCCTCCGCAACGCGGGACAGGTCCTCCTGACGGAACGGCGCAACCCCTGGACATGGGTGGAACCGGAACTCTGGACGGGTACGGAAGAATGGACGATGATCGGATACCCCACGGGCGAGAACCGCTCCGGCGCAGGAACGCAGGTAACTCCGAAGATGACGCTGCTAATCACCTCGTGGTGCGGGGAACCGGATTTGGCGGAAGAGCTCGTCGGAACGGTACTCCGGATGACACTTGAGGAGGATGCCGGATGGTTCCCCATTCTGAAATCCGTATTCCGCGAGAAGGCAGAGAAACGTTTCGGGGAGATTTACGCCCCCTTCTACAGCGGCGGAGCGGGCGTCTGGTCGGAAGACAATCCGCATCCCGCGTCCGCCGACGAGCTCGATCAGCCGGGGATCCTCACGAGGTTTACCCCGGAAAAGGCCGCGCGGCTGGAAGCAATGCTTGACAGCGCAGGGGTACCGCTCAGATTATCGGACGACAGCGAAATCGTCTATATCGTTCGGGACGAGGTGATGTCCTTCCTCTCCGGCATCGGCACCGCCGGGGATTGCGCCGCAAAGATCCAGTCCCGCGTCTCCCTCTGGCTGGCGGAGCATAAATAAACGACATCGTATCCAATCGAAAAGCCCGTACAGGAGGTCCTGCGCGGGCTCTTCATATTCTGTCTGCTGTTCGCGGCTTTACACGATCCCCTTGACCTCGTAGCCTGCTTCGACGACGGCGGCGGTGAGGACGGCGTCCTCCACCGGCTTCGACAGCTCGAGGACGGCTTCGGCCTTTTCGTGGCTCGGCGCGGCGGATTCCACTCCGTCGATCGCTTCGAGCGCTTTCTTCACGCGGGCTTCGCAGTGCGGGCACATCATGCCCTCGATTTTCATGACTTTCTTCATGGTTTGTTCTTCCTTTCCGTTGTTTGTTTGATTTGCGCTTTGAGGTTGTTCCCGGTCCGGGGTGGATTTCGGTACGATCTCCCCCGTGACCGCGTTTTTCATTTTCCGGTCGTGCGACGCGTCGTGGATCTTCGTGAGGTTCAGCCGCAGGGCGTTCGTCACCACGCAGAAGCTCGACAGGCTCATCGCCGCCGCGCCGAACATCGGGGTGATGCCGATCCCGAGGGTCTTTATGAACACGCCCGCGGCAAGCGGGATCCCGATGCAGTTATAGAAGAATGCCCAGAACAGATTTTCGTGGATGATCCGCAGGGTCGCGCGGCTCAGCCGGACCGCCGCCGATACGTCGCTCAGACGGCTCTTCATCACAACGACGTCCGCTGCGTCGATCGCCACGTCCGTGCCGGCTCCGATGGCGACGCCCACGTCCGCGCGGGTCAGGGCAGGCGCGTCGTTGATCCCGTCGCCGACCATCATGACCTTGCCGTGCTCCATGAGCGAACGGACGACGGCTTCCTTCCCATCCGGGAGAACGCCCGCCACGACGTCGTCCACGCCCGCCAGCCGTCCGACGGCTCTCGCGGTCCGCTCATTGTCGCCCGTCAGCATCACCACGCGGATGCCCATGTTCCGAAGCTCCCGGATCGCCGCCGGGCTGTCCTCCTTGACGGTGTCGGCGACGGCGATGATCCCGCGCACCTCCCCGTCCTTCGCGAAGAACAGCGGCGTCTTTCCTTCCCCGGCAAGCCTCCGCGACGCCTCCGCAAGGGAGTCCGGGATCGCGCCGAGTCCGCCGACATAGCGCTCGCTGCCGCCCGTGAGGCGACTGCCGTTCCGTTCAGCTTCCAGCCCGTTGCCCGGGAGCGCGCGGAAATCCTCGACGGCGGCGGGGACGATCCCGTGCTCCTCAGCCTTGCGCATCACGGCGCGGGCAAGCGGATGCTCGCTCATCGCCTCGAGGGACGCGGCCTCGGCGAGCAGGTCCTCCTCCGTCACGCCGGGCGCGGGGAGGATATCCGTGACATTCGGCTCGCCCATCGTGATCGTGCCCGTCTTGTCGAGCGCGACGATCTGCGTCCGGCCCGCAGCTTCCAGCGACACGGCGGTCTTGAAGAGGATGCCGTTTTTCGCGCCCATCCCGTTGCCGACCATGATCGCCACGGGCGTCGCCAACCCCAGCGCACAGGGACAGCTGATGACGAGGACCGAGATTCCCCTCGCCAGCGCGAAGCCGACGCTCTCGCCGAGGATCAGCCAGACGGCGATGGTCACGGCGGCGATCCCGATGACCGTCGGAACGAAGATGCCCGAGACCTTGTCCGCGATCTTCGCGATCGGGGCCTTGGTCGCGGCGGCGTCAGAGACCATGCGGATGATCTGCGAGAGGGTCGTGTCCTCGCCCACGCGGGTCGCCTCGCAGCGCAAAAACCCGGACTGATTGAGGGTCGCCGCAGAGACGGGATCGCCCGGGGCCTTGTCAACCGGGATGCTCTCGCCCGTCAGCGCGGATTCGTTCACCGCCGACGCGCCGTCGAGGACCGTGCCGTCCACCGGGATGTTCTCGCCCGGCCGCACGACGAAGACGTCCCCTGCCCGGACCTGCGCCACGGGGACCGTGACCTCCGCGCCGTCCCGCACCACCGTCGCCGTCTTCGGAGCGAGGCGCATGAGGGAGCGCAGGGCGTCGGTCGTCTTGCCCTTCGAGCGGGCCTCGAGCATCTTCCCGACGGTGATGAGCGCGAGGATCATCGCGGCGGACTCAAAATAGAACTCGTCCATGAGGGCCATCCGGCGCGCGGGATCGTCAGTCGCCGTCATGAGGAAGAGGACCGCCGTGGAGTACACGAACGAGGCCGCCGATCCGAGCGCAACGAGCGTGTCCATGTTCGGCGCGCCGTGGAGGAGGCCCTTGAAGCCGTTCACAAAGAATTTCTGATTGATGACCATCACGACGGCGGCGAGGAGCAGCTCGATCAGCCCGTGCGCGATGTGATTCCCCTCGAGGAAGGACGGCAGGGGCAGGCCGAACATCATGTGGCCCATCGAGAAATACATCAGGACGAGCAGAAATCCGACCGAGGCGATGAGGCGGCGGCGCAGTACGGGTGTCTCCCGGTCTGCGAGGGTCTCTTCGTCGGCGGCAGGATCTGCGGATCCCGCGGCGGGCTCGTGTTTCAGCTTTGCGCCGTAGCCCGCGGCTTCGACGGCGGCGATGACGGCGGATTCGGGCGCGTCGCCTTCCACGCCCATGGAGTTGGTGAGCAGACTGACGGAGCAGGACGTGACGCCGGGGACGCCGGAGACTGCCCGCTCGACCCGCGCGCTGCACGCCGCGCAGGACATACCGGTGACGGAATACTGTGTCATGGATTTCCTCTTTTCCGGAAATGGGATCTTATTTCATGAGCTTGGCGAGGGTGTCGATCAGCTCGTCGATCACGGCGTCGTTCCCCTCGCGGAGATCGCGCGCGACGCAGGACCGCATGTGGCATCCGATGAGCTCGCGGTTGAAGGCGTTGAGCGCGGCGCCCGCGGCGGCGGACTGGACGAGGACGTCGTTGCAGTAGGCGTCCCGCTCGATCATCTGCCGGATCCCGCGGATCTGACCCTCGATGCGGCTGAGCCGGTTGACGAGCTTGCGCCGCGTCTCCTCGGACCGCACCGTGTGCCGCGCGCCGTCCTCCCCCCCGCAGCAGGACGAGCCCTCGGCGGCTTCCTCATCGCTTGCGCAGTGCGGACATTTATCTTCGGTGGTTTCAGGATTCATGATGCCCTCCTCATCGCGCAGGATACCCCCACCGGGTATCCCGTCTTTCGTCCTCATTATATACCCCCGTCGGGTATTTGTCAACCCCATTCCATGAAAAAAGCGCGGATATCCGCACTTTTTTTATCGTTCAGCCCTGCGCCGCACCGCCGGATACTCCTCCGGGCGATCCGCCGGGCGATCCGCCGGGCGATCCGCCGGGTGTTCCGCCGGGTGTTCCGCCGCCCGTCTGCCCGAGGCCGAGGCTCACGGAGATCGCGTTGTTCACGGCGTTCATCGTCTCCTCGTCGAGGTGGCCCATCTTCTCGCCGAGCCGCTTCTTGTCAATCGTCCGCACCTGTTCGAGCAGGATCACCGAGTCCTTCGTCAGCCCCACCCGGTCCGCCGACACGTCGATGTGCGTGGGCATCTTGTTCTTTCCGAGGCGGCTCGTTATCGCCGCGGCAATCACCGTCGGGCTGTACCGGTTCCCCACGTCGTTCTGCACGATGAGCACCGGGCGCACGCCTCCCTGTTCGCTCCCCACTACCGGGCTGAGATCCGCGTAATAAATATCGCCGCGCTTGACTGTCACTTTCCCTCATTCCTTTCCGCTGGCATCCTCTGTTTTGTCCATGACATAGTATGGTCGGCGGGGAGCGGATTTAAACATCGTCGCCCGTTTTTTTCGCCGCGTTCCAGTATATGCGGGGGCAAGGGCGGATGTGCCGCGGGGAGGGAAATTCCCGCGCCGCCGAAGAATCAGGGAAGAAATCCGCACGAACCGGTTGCACAGCCGCCCGGTTTGTGATAAGATAGAAGAAAAAAGGACGGAGGCGGACAAGATGAAGCTGCTCATCACAGGCGCGTCGGGGTTCCTCGGCGGACGCGCTGCGGCAATGCTCGGGGATCGGTTTGAGGTGCTCGCCCCGGGGCACGCACAGCTGGAGATCACGGACCGGGAGGCGGTGCGGCGGTATTTCCAGGAGGCGCGGCCCGATCTCGTCTTCCACTGCGCGGCAATGTCCGATGTCGGGCAGTGCGAAAGAGAGCCGGAGCGCTCCCGGCGGATCAATATCGACGGCGCGCGCAACATCGCCGGGGCGGCCTCGGAGATCGGGGCGAAGTGCCTTCTGTGCTCGTCGGATCAGGTGTATGCCGGAAGCGCGGTCATGGAAGCGCACCGTGAGGACGAGACGGTCGAACCCGCGCCGCTCTACGGACGGGAAAAGCTCTCGGCGGAGCGCGAATGCCTCGCCGTCAACCCGGATGCGGTCCTCTTGCGCCTGACGTGGATGTATGACACGAAGACGATCGTCCCCGGGGAGAAGAGCGATTTCTTCCGGGGTCTTCTCACGCGGATGAAGGAGGAGGCGCCGCTCCGGTATTCCCTGCATGACCGCCGCGGGCTGACGTACGTCCGGGATGTCGTCCGGAATCTCGTCCCGGCGTTCGATCTGCCGGGCGGGGTGTACAATTTCGGATCGCCGAACACCCTGCCCGTGGGCCGCACGATGGCAGAGACGGTCCGGGAGATCCTCCGGCGGGCGGATCTCGATCCGTCGGCAGTCGAAGGGGACGCTGGGTCCACCCCGAGCGCGGAGCGGAACCTCTGCATGGATCCCGCCAAGCTCGAGAGTTACGGGATCCGCTTTCCCGAGACGTCCGAGCGGATCGGGGAGCTGATGGCGGGAGCCAGGCTGTCCCTGTAAAACGCAGCACTTTTTCCCTCTTCCTTCTTAACTGATTAGCTGAAAAGGGGCTGTCGCATTAACGCTCAAAAGCGAAGAAATGCGAAAGCCTTATTGAAATAACCAAGAATCAAAAGAGGAACTCTCAAAAAGTCTTGGGTGTTCCGGACTCTGCGGAGTCCGGGTCAGGGCGCTGCCCCGACACCTGGGGAGCTGCGCATCCCCGACCACCATTTTGAAAAAGGTGGACGAAAACTTTTAACTGTTTTGCGACAATCCTTCTTCAATGCATCGCCGTGAGCCGGATGATCGCGTTCCGGTCGTCGTCCTCCGCGGCTTTGTTTCTCCGGATCGCGCCGCATTTGCGGCACTTGTGCGTCAGAATGAATCCGCGCTTCGGGTCCGGTTCCGCTGTGACGGGATCCATGATCCCGCCGCAGTCCGCCGCGCGGTCGCCCGGATTGACGTCGAGGTGCAGGGAGCACAGACACCACGGGCAGTGGTTCCGCGAGGTATAGCGCAGAGGCGGCACTTCCCTCCCGCAGTTCGCGCAGAGAAAGCCGCTGTCGTTTTTCGTGAATCGCTTGTTTTCCAAATTCATCCTCCCCGGGGCAAAAATACCTCCCCGCGCGGCGCATATCCCGCCGTGATCCCGGGCATACTGACCGTGCGATCCGATATCCACCATCACGGAGGTATGCATAATGAAAATCCTCATGAAATCCACCGGACGCCGCGTCTGCATCGCACTCGGCGTTCTCCTGGTATCCGCCGCCCTCTCCCTCGCCGTTTCCGCCGCCGCGGACGCGGGTCTCGCGGGATCGTCCGGCACCGCGGGCAACGGCAATACAGCGGACAGCGGTCTCATCGCCTCGGAGCAGGCCGAACCCGCCGTACCGAATTACGCGGGAGAGAACAGCGTCGTGTCGGCTCCCGGCTCGAACGGCACATCCGGCAGCGCCGAAGGCCGTACCGGTATGGGCAGCGCATCCGCCGCGGGCAGATCGTCCACGACCGTGACGCCGTCCGGCACCTCGCAGAACGCGGGCGATTACGCGCGAAGCGAGGACACGACCCTCGGCGGCACCGACGGTGACGGGCGCATGTACGCGACGGGCGGCGAGAGCGCGGGCGAGGCGGTCGGAAACGCGGCGAACGCGGTGCGCGATACCGTGCGGTTCCATCCGCTGGCTCTGCTCGCGCTGCTTGCGCTGATCGTCGTGCTGGTGATCGTCACCCGCCGGCGCACGGTCCGCACGTAAGCGTGCAAACGGGAGAGGAACGCCTCCCCCGTTTTTTATTTTCGATTACACCGGAACGTAATTGAGCGCGAGCGGCATCACCGAGGCCTCGATCGTGCGGTCCTCCCCCGTCGGGAAGATCTCTCCGTCGAGGCAGAAGCGCTCGGGTCCCGTGATCCGCATCCTCCGGCACCGCACGAAGCGCAGGACGGGGCGGAATTTCTCTTTCAGCGCGCCCCGCTCGTTCACATACGTCCCCGCGCGGTAATCCCCGACAAGGGCGACGAACTTCATCCGGCTGACGTCGTTCACGACGAGCACATCCATATACCCGTCGTCCAGTTCGGCGAGGGGCAGGGCGTGGAATCCGCCGCCGCAGCACGAGCCGTTCCCCGCCGCCGTGAGGAGCATCCGCTGCTCGAGCCGCATGTCCGGGACCGGGCTGCCGTCCGCCGGATCGACGCAGTCCGAAAGCTCCACTGTAACGGGCGTGGTCTTCTTGACGAGAAGCTCCTTCGCGACGCCCCCGATATAGGCCGCGCTTCCCCGGAGGAAGGTCTTCTCCTTCAGCCACAGCGTCTGCGCGACGACCGAGCAGTCGAAGCCGATGTTCATCATGTTCGCGAAATACCGCACTTCCCCGTCCGCCTCGGTCCGGATCACGTCGATCGGCGTCATCACGGACTTTTCGTGCTTGCCGGAGTCGTTCGCGTGAGTCGAGAAGTCGTTTCCGCTGCCGGACGGGATCACAGAGAAGGACGCCGTTCGGTTCGCCCCGGACTGCATGATGCCGTTGACCGCCTCATACACCGTCCCGTCGCCGCCGTAGACGACCGCGTGCGCCGTAGGTTCCGCCGCAAAGAGCTCCCGTACCAGCCGCGTCACGTCACCGGGCTCCCGGCTTTCCCGGATCTCGCCGCCCGTGTTCGCGATCGCGCGGCGCACCGCTTCGATGAGCCTGCCGTTTCCCGCCGCGGGATTGACGATATGTACCTGATGCCGTTCCTGCACGGGCGGACACACCCCCGCCTCCCCGATACGAGCCTTCATAACCCCTCCGCCGTCAGTTCTGTTTCTGAACCGTCTTGTATTCGTCGTAGAATTGATAGTAATGACATTCGTGTCCGGCGTCCGCGCGCTCGCGCCATGCCTCGTCCTCGTCCACGTCGACCGTGCAGCCGAGGGTCCCGTCCTCGTCGATCACGTCGTAGTAGACGCAGGTCTCGCAGGGCGTCGCGCGGACCCGTCTTTTTTCCGTTTTGCGCTCGGGCTTATCCATTTTCTGACACCTCCAGCTGCGCGAGAAGCGCTTCCCGCTCGTTCGGGATCTCTCCCCGCATCACCTGATCCAGCAGCGCGGCGAGGGTCTCCCCGATCTGCGGTCCGCGGAACCCGCGCGCGGCGAGATCCCGCCCGTCGACCCGGAG
>CACZSA010000403.1 GCA_902783705.1 uncultured Ruminococcus sp. | reverse complement strand
AGACGGAACGTGACGCCTTCGCTTGCGGAAATGGCGATTTTGCGGATGGCAAAATCCGTTGCTTTCGGCGAAGAGCTTCTCCCCGCCGCCAGGGTCGGGATCATGTCAACGCCTGCGGTCGCATTGCCGACAAAGCTCCCGAGCTTTCCTCTTGCCATGGCTTTATACCTCCTTCGTGTAAAATCTCCTGCCGCGGTTGTACTGTGACACGACAGCGCCTTTGTACAGGCTCCGCGGGATGAACCGTCCGGTTTCCCGGTCGAAGGTTCCGTCTTCTTTCTCGCCATAGGCGATCATCCGCCCGCCCGTCCTCAGAACGTCGATGTCTTCGCCGAGCCGCTCCGGCACGATCAGGTATCTGCGCTTGAACGCGGAGCAGTAGGCGGGCGGCGCGACAATATCGTCGGCGTACACCGTCACCACGTCGGTGCGAACGGACAGCAGTTCCGCGTCCGTGATCCCGAGGATCATCTTGATTACGGGATTCGGGGAATAAACGTCCACCTCATACTGCACCTCCGATGCGTACCGGATGATGTCGGTCGTGGTGTTGTCGTCGGTGATGAACCGGCGCGTATAGTCAGACGGCTCTTTCAGCTGGGTCAGGTTGGTAAAGCCCTCGCCCATGAGCCGGTAATCCGGCAGAAGGTTCGGGTCCGTCTCGATGTTCATGTACGCGAGAACGGAAGACCGCAGTTTCGGCGCTCTCATCCGCCATCACCCCCGAACCCGCTCCCGAAGCCCATGATCTCGTTGTCCGACTTCTGCTTTGCCTCGTCCGCCTTGGCCCGGGCGGTCTCCTCGTCCTCGCCGTACCACTTCATGCGGTACTCGTAGGCGTTCATGAGGCCCGATGCCACATCCTGGCGGTCGTTCGCCCGTTCGGTCTCGGCGTCCACGATGATGCTGTCGTCCCAGACATAGGCGGCTTCGTATTCACCGGCAGCGGCGAGATTGTAGAGGTCGCACAGCGCGTCCATCGCGGCGATCAGACCGTCAAGCGCCGTTTCAAGGGATTTCTGGATATCTGTCACCGTGGCGTAGCTGCGCTGGCGGCTCATTTTGATCTCGGTCGCCGTCTTTGCTTCGGTCTCCTGCAGGGAGAGGATGCCGCGGGACAGCCCGCATTTGTCCTCGACCTGCTCAAAGATTGTGTTCAGGCCGCGCTTGTACGCGTCGTCCCGCATCTCCGGAGAGAAGTCCTTGAAAAGATCCTGCGTGTTCTCGTCGTCCGTGGAGAACTTGTTCATGCGGAACAGGCGCTCCCATCCGGTGGGGATGACCGGGAGTCCGCCCACCTTCTTGAAGGCGTCCTCGGACGCGTCAATCGCGCGCTGGCCAGACTGGTATTCCCAGAGGTACCCGTCGTAGATCACGTCCGCGTCTTCCGCAAGGCGGATCGCGCGGGCAAAGACGGAAACGCCCAGCGGGGACGCCGGATCTGTCGTGTTGCCCTGCGGGATGCGGAAATACGCGAAAAGCGGAACCTCAAGCCCGGAGATCGTGACCTCGGGCTGAATTTCGGCCCAGTCCGGCACTTCGGAGAGGGGGCAGGGGACGCCGCGGTCTGAGGCAGACTGCGAACGGAACGCCTCGTTTGTGATGCGATACCCGTCCTTCTGCCGGACGTGCTTCTCCACGCGGTTGTAGATCTTCCCGCCCACCGTCTTCTGCTCCACGAACGCGGCCGATTCGATCCGGCCCGCCGAATTGAAGGAGATGGGGTAGAACATGTCCGCCTGCGCCACGTCGATGGTGATGTTCTGGCCGGAGATGTACGGCTTGAACATGAGCCCGCCTCCGGCGCATCCGTATTCTACCCACTGGCGGATCCGTTCGCGCAGAGGGTTCAGCTGTTCGTCAAGGAATTTTGCGCGCTCGTTTTTCCCGGTGATGGTGACCTGCATTTCCAGCGTCACGAGACGCGCCATTTCCGAAGCGACTGTGGCAGGAAGGTCCAGATGGTGATTGTGGGATTTCGTCGCCCACGGGAACTGCCCGCGGTACAGATTCATCCATTCCTCAATCCGGCTCTCCATTTCCGTGCCGATTTTCGCGCGGTCGCTCGTCGCGTCGCCGATATTTCTAAGTCCCATGATGCGAGCCCGCAGACCTCCTATCCAGTTTTTGAGTCTCTCAAACAATGTTCATTCCTCCCCGATCAGCTTCTTCCGCTCCTTCTCGATGCTGTACTCGAAAGCATCCAGGGAGTCCACGTCGGTCGATCCGTCGTCGAGCCGTTCGTCTTCCTGCTTCTTGTCATTCCACAGCGCCTCGGAGAGGGCGGTCCGCAGCGTGTCCGTGCCGTCCTCCCGGAGGAAAAGGCGGCGTGTGGAGATCAGCTGGGACGTGAGCCGGATCCGCCCGTTGATGGACGTTTTCAAAGCGTTCCGGACGGAAAAGGGAAGCCCTGCTCTTTCGACGGCGTCCTTTATGCCCTTTATGAGGATGGATTCAGCGCTGTCGCAGTACACCGTGTCGATCCGGCCGTATTCCTCCATGATCTCCCGAGCAAATTCCAGAAACGAGGCGTTCAGGTGGAACGGGTCGAGCGTAATGGTATACCGCCTGGATTTCAGAACGATCACGCTTCCGTACCCTGCCGTGATTCCGGAGGCTACGAAGGTCGTGCCGGAGCGGTTTCCTCCGAAGTCCACGCCGATGTTGATGATTCCGAGACGCCCGCGGTCGATCTGGCTGTCCGGGATGTCGTACCCGTGCGGATTTGCGGCGAAGAGCTGCCAGATAACGCCCTGCGCGGCCACCCATTTTCCGAGGATGAAGCGCTCGTAGTACACCGTCCCGGCGTATTCCTTCTT
>CACZSA010000402.1 GCA_902783705.1 uncultured Ruminococcus sp. | reverse complement strand
CGCGTGATCCTTCTGATCCTTCGTGTCGCGCGGGAGATACACGCCGAACGTGCGGAACACGGCGCAGACGAATCCGGAGCAGTCGAGCCCGCCGCCCGCACCGCCCCATCCGTAGGGCGTGTCGAGACAGGCAAAGGCCTCCGTGTAGAAATTTTTCATGGTATACGGGAGCCGACCGCGGACTGCCTCGTCCTTTCTCAGTTCAAAATCGGCGAGCGCGAGCCGTCCGTCCTCCCCGCGCACTGGGACGGAAACGGTGAATTCTCCGTCCGACGATTCTTTATAGGGAAACGCCGCGCCCATGTTGAGAACGGTGTCGCCGCACAGAACGGTCGGCACGGTAACGGTCACGGGATCGTCGGGTTCGCAGAAGAGTATGAATTCTTTATTCTCGCAGAGCGCGAGGGAAGACGAGGGAATCCAGCCCTCGTAATAATAGGACTGTACAAAGGCGAATTCTCCGTCCGCGCTTTCATGAAGCACCCACACTGGCATCCCGACGATCAACTCGGTGAGCTGGATCTTGCTGTAATAACGGTCCTTGCCTTCGTAAAGCCCGGAGCCGGTCGGCAGGGATTTCATATCGCATCGGGCGGTGACAACGGCTCGCTGTGGAACGACCGTATCGGGAACCGTCTCCGGGGCGGCGTTTGCGCGTATCGGATCATAGGAGAAGGGTTCGCCCTCGTCGTTGAAAAGCTCAACGGCAGGGAGTTCGATGAGGAGCTTATCCCGCACAGCCTGTCCGTCGATCTCCTTCGGTACATCCGCGATATTGATGACCGTCGGGCATTCCTCGATGATCCGGCGGTTGTAGGCGGCGATCTCGTCTTCCGTGAGCAGTACCTCGTCCGCCGAGCCTTTGCCGAACCGCGCCTCATAGGCTACGATCCACGCCACGGCTTCCTCGGGAATCGGGAGCTCCGCCGCGGTCTCAGCCATATCGGAAGCAGCTTGTGTTTCCGGGACCGGATCGGGTGCCCGGGTCTCCGCTTCTGCGGCAGGCTCCCTCTCCCGGATCGGAGCGAGACCGGCGTCGGCTTCGCGCAGTTCGATCATATCCGTGAGGGAGCACGAAGAAAAGAACAAAACTCCCAGAGACAGGAGGGCGGCGAGCCTTCGCTTTGCGTCTTTGAGAGTTTTTTTCGTGTTCATATCGGTCTCCGGTTCAATGGGATGGCGGATCATGGTCCGCTTCTCTATTTTACCATAAAATCCGACAATGTCAAGGTGATACGGAGAATTGCCGCGAGAATTCGGCGTGTCCTCATTCGATCTTCGAGGCGGCGTCCCGCACGAGTGCGATCTGACGCAGGACGGAATCCTTCGAAGGGCCGCCGTAGACCGTTCTGCGGTTGACGCAGTTGTCGAGATTTACGGCGTCGTAGATCTCCTCGTCGAAGAGATCGGAGAATTCGCGGTAGGTATCGAGCGGGAGGGATTCGAAATCGGTCTTATGATCGATGCAGTACGCGACGAGGCGTCCGCTCACCCGGTAGGCGTCGCGGAAGGGAAGCCCCTTCTTCACGAGATAGTCCGCGCAGTCTGTCGCGTTGATGAAACCTCCGGAAGCCGCTTCACGGAGTCGCGCTGTCCTCACGGTCATGGAGGCGATCATGGCGGTGAAGAGCTCGAGGCAGAGCTTGGCCGTGTCGATCGCGTCGAATACGGCCTCCTTGTCTTCCTGCATATCCTTGTTGTAGGCAAGCGCAATCCCCTTGAGCGCGGTGAGGATCGCCGTGAGGTCGCCGTAGACCCGCCCGGTCTTGCCGCGCACGAGCTCCGCGATATCGGGATTCTTCTTCTGCGGCATGATCGACGAGCCGGTCGAGAACGCGTCGTCGAGTTCGATGAACGAGAATTCCGAAGAGCACCAGAGGATGATTTCCTCGGAGAAGCGCGAGAGGTGCGTCATGACGAGGGAGAGCGCAAAGATCAGCTCCGCGAGAAAGTCCCGGTCGGAGACGCCGTCCATCGAATTCTCCGTTACGCCGTCCATGCCGAGCAGCTCGGCGACAAGCGTGCGGTCGATCGGATAGGTCGTCGAGGCGAGCGCGCCGGATCCGAGCGGGGAAATATTCGTGCGCGCGCGGATCTGACCGAGGCGTTCTGCGTCCCTGAGGAACATCTGTGCATAGGCAAGCATGTAATGCCCGAAGGTCACGGGCTGCGCGCGCTGGAGGTGGGTGTATCCCGGCATGACGGCGTCCGCATTCCGCTCGGCAATGTCCGCGAGGGTATTGAGCAAGCCTTTCAGAAGCGTGCGCACCTCGCCGATCTCCCGGCGCAGATACAGCCGGATATCAAGCGCGACCTGGTCGTTGCGGCTGCGCGCGGTGTGGAGGCGTTTCCCCGTGTCGCCGATGCGCCCCGTCAGCACCTCTTCGACGAACATGTGAATGTCCTCGGCCTCCGGATCGATCGCGAGCGCGCCGGATTCGAGATCCGCGAGGATCCCTTTCAGTCCTTTGACGATCTTTTCAGCCTCGGATTCCTCGATGATTCCGCAGCGCCCGAGCATCGTGGCGTGGGCGATCGATCCGGCGATGTCCTCGCGGAACATCCGGGAATCAAAGGAAATGGACGAGTTGAAGTCGTTCACCCGTCCGTTCTCCGCTTTGGAGAATCTTGCGTCCCATAATTTAGCCATAACAATATGAAAGGGGAGAGGAACCTTTATGAGAAGCTCCTCCCCCGCAAATCTCCTTTACCAGTTCTTCTGTGCCTGCGCGCGGACCTTGAGCGGAAGCCCGAAGAGATTGATGAATCCCGCGGCATCCGCCTGGTTGTAGTCGTCGTCCTCGCCGAAGGAGGCCGTCTGCTCGTTGTAGAGGGAATACGGAGAGGTAACGCCCGCGTTGATGATATTGCCCTTGTAAAGCTTCAGCTTCACGTCGCCGGTGACGGTCTTCTGCGTGTCGTCGACGAACGCGCCGATGGCTTCGCGCAGGGGCGTGAACCACTGTCCGTTGTACACGAGTTCCGCGAGCTTCTGGGCGACGATATCCTTGAAGTGCGCCGTCTCCTTGTCGAGCGTGATCGTCTCGAGGACGTCGTGTGCCTTGTAGAGGATCGTTCCAGCAGGAGTCTCGTACACGCCGCGGCTCTTCATGCCGACGAGACGGTTCTCGACGATATCGAGGATGCCGATGCCGTTCGCGCCGCCGATGGCGTTGAGCTTTTCAATGAGGGTGACGCCGTCCATCTCTTCGCCGCCCAGCGCGGTCGGGATGCCCTTCTCAAAGTGCAGGGTGATGTAGGTCGGCTCGTCCGGGGCCTTTTCGGGGGAGACGCCCAGCTCGAGGAAGCCGTCCTTGTTGTAGTCGGGTTCGTTCGCCGGGCTTTCAAGATCGAGGCCCTCGTGGCTCAGGTGCCAGAGGTTCTTGTCCTTCGAATAGTTGGTTTCGCGGCTGATGCGCAGAGGGATGTTGTGCGCTTCGGCGTAGTCGATCTCCTCGTCGCGGGATTTGATGTCCCAGATTCTCCACGGCGCGATGATCTGCATGTCGGGCGCGAACGCCTTGATCGTCAGCTCAAAGCGAACCTGATCGTTGCCCTTGCCGGTGCAGCCGTGGCAGATCGCATCTGCGCCCTCCTTCATCGCGATCTCCGCGATGCGCTTTGCGATGATCGGACGTGCGAAGGATGTGCCGAGCAGATATTTGCCCTCATATACAGCACCCGCCTTGACGGTCGGGAATACATAGTCATCAATGAATTCATCGGTCAGATCTTCGATATAGAGCTTGGATGCGCCGGTCTTGATCGCCTTTTCCTCAAGGCCGTCCAGCTCGGTGCCCTGTCCGACGTCGCCGGAAACAGCAATGACCTCGCAGCCGGGATAGGTCTCCTTGAGCCACGGAATGATGATGGATGTGTCGAGACCGCCGGAATATGCAAGTACGATCTTCTTCGGGATTTTTGTTTCTGCCATAGTGATTGAGCTTCCTTTCCGGCAGCGGTATGGGGCTGCCTAAAAAATCTATATCCTATTATACACGCATTTCAGAAAATGTCAAGTCTATTGTGTATAATTTAAGAATATTCATGTATAATATACGCATTTTGCAGAATATTTTGCATAATATACATTTCAGAAGAAATCAAAGAACACCTGTGTACCGTAGAAGCGCTTGCCGTCGGATGTCCCCGCGATGCCGATGCCGACTGCGGTATCTTTCTTCGTGAAGATGTGCTGGCGGTGGGAGGCGGAATTGAGCCAGCCGTTGAGCATGAAGAACGGCTCCGCCGAGCCGAACTCGACATTCTCGCCGACGTGACTCCAGTCGATGCCGGCCATATTCAGTCGGAAGCCCTCATTGCCCGGATAATAGCCGTCTGTCTCCTTGACCTTCGCCTTGGCAGCGTTCCATTTTCCGAGGATGATCTGATTGCCGTTTGCGTCAAGGACCGGCGAGCCGTCGTCATTGACCTGATAATGATACGGCATACCGTTTTCATCGGTTCCGACAGCAGCGGGCAGTCTCTTTCCGTAATGCAGTGTATTTGCATCAAATTCATAGTATATGAGATGCCCCGCATCGTCACGCTCGATATGGTCAAGGTAGTTCTTCTGCGCCATATCTTTGCTGTGTTCCTCTGCTGCTTTCGCAGCATTGCCGT
>CACZSA010000401.1 GCA_902783705.1 uncultured Ruminococcus sp. | reverse complement strand
TCTGATAATAGAATATCATACCACAAATCCCCCGCCAAATCAAGGGGGCGGGGGAGATTTCTGCATGGAAATTCAAGAAAAACGGGGTTTTATGCGTTCTCCCCGCTCTCCCGCGCCGTCTCAGACGGTTTATCGGGGGAGTCGGGATCGTCCGCGAAGGCCAGCGCGAAGAGCTCGCGGATGCGCGCCTCGTCCCCGTTCAGCCAGAGCCAGCCGAAGAGGGTCTCGAGCCCCGTCGCGCGGCGGTATTCGGCGAGGGTGGCGGATTTCGGGATATTGGCGTGGCTGATGTTCCGCCCTCTCCGGTACTGGTCCTCCTCGGCCTCCGTGAGGTGCGGGAGGAGACGCTCGACCGCCGCGCTCTGGATCTTCGCCGTGACGTAATCGAGGGCCGTGACGCTGGGCTGGCGGATATTCGTCTTCACGAGCGTTTCCCGGACGCAGAGCTCCCAGACGCAGTCGCCGAGATACGCGAGATTCGCCGCGGAGACGAAGGAGGGATTGATGGGGGTGGATGGATCGTTCATCGGCATAGCTGTCAGTTTTCTCCGTTTTCGTCGTATTTGTCGCGCTTCCCGCGGTTGCAGTCCTCGCAGAGGGTCCTCAGGTTCGACATCACGGTCTTCCCGCCCTTCGCTACGGGGACGATGTGGTCGACGTGCAGCTTCACGCCGTCGTCGGCGCTTCTTCCGCACAGAACGCACCGGAAATGATCGCGTTTCATCACGTCGTAACGCAGGGTCTGCGTCATCTGGCTACGTTCATACTGGGCGGATGTTTTATGCTTTTCGTCAGATTGGATCTGCTTGTAGAGGTCGATCATCTCATAATAGTTTAAAATCTTGTCGCTATTGTAATGACTCCGTCCTTGTGGGGAAGCATAATAAAAGAAGAAACGAAAATATGGGATAATCGGTTTTATGGTTCTCTCGCATTCTTCTACCATTCTCATTTCGGTTCTTCTGTATCGTCCATCTTGGTTCTCTGTATCCAAACCTGGTGCTTTTTCAAGAAGAAGTTCATATTGGTTGATGAGTTCAATATTCAGCGCACTTTTCTTGAGTATATCGACGATTTCCTCTTGATTCGCTATGAAAACACTCTTTATAGCGCTTGTTTCATCGCGGTTATCATATTGTGTTTTCGTTCTATATGGAATGCTATAATCATAACATTCCATTAAATCTGCTCTGCCTTTTAAAAGTTCAGTTGAAATGCTGAGTATATACCTCAATCGTCTACTATTTTGTTTTACATTCTCTTCTGTAATCCGGTTTCGCTCTTCTTCCTTTTTTCGCGCCTCTTCTCTCGCCTTCCTGCTATCTGCCAGACTTTTCTCATAACGTTTTTCTTTGATTCTTGCATACTCAAAATCTGCTGCCAGAATAATAAGAACTATAACGAAAATACCCAAAAGAATCAATACACACGCTTCGGGATAATTCAATAATGAGCTGCTGTTTCCTTGACTGTGCATAGAAACCTCAAAAAATAGAAAACACGATAGGAGAAGAAAACCGGAAAAAACCGTGCGGGGGAAAAACATGTTCGTTCTTCCCCCGTCGTGTAATGCGCGGATCAGATCACATTCATGAAATACCGCATGCGGAGCTTTTCGAGCGCCGGAAGGGCGGCGTACACCGAGCTCTGGATCTCCTTCAGGTATTCGGCAAGCGTCCCGAGCTCCCGGAAGGAGAGGGTCCCGCCGAATTCTTCCTTTTCAATGAGGTTCATCACATCGGTGATTTTGTGCTTCGAAATGTCCGCGTAGTCCTCGTTGATGCGGACCGCGTATTCCGTCGGCAGCTCGCCCGTCTGCGGCGGCACCCCGAGGCCTCCGAAGAGGTCGAAGATGCAGTCCGTGATGGCGCGGGCGGATTTATGGATGTCCGTCTCGCCCGCCTGATACTTCCGCTCGTCGAGGGCGTCGTCCACCAGCTTCTTCCGCTTGTCCGAAGCGCGTCCGGCGCGGATCCGGAGAATCGTCCAGATCACGACGAGGACGAGGATGACGCCGAGGATGACGGAGAGCGCGATGATCAGCGCGGTGTAGTCGACTTCCTCCTCTGCCGCGAGGTCGACGAGGACTTCGTCCGGCGTGGTCGTGTCGCGGACCGTGATCTTCGAGCTGTCGAGGCCGTGCGAGGAGGTCGAGGATTCGGAGACGTTCGGGTCGTACATCTCTTCCATGAAGGACGGCGTGCATTCGTAGAGCACCCAGCCCATGGAGGGATAGTAGACCTCGATCCACGAGTGCGCGTCGTAGTCGCGGACGCTCGTGCGGTACGTGGAGACCGCCTCGGGATCGTAGGTGCGGTTCCAGCTGTTCGCGATGTAGCCCTCGTCGTAGCGGACCGCGAAGCCCAGCTCACGCAGAAGCGCGATCGCGGAGGTGGCGAAGTGCACGCAGTAGCCCTGCTTCACCTCGAAGAGGAACGCCTCGAGGTTGGAGTCGGACGTGATGCGGTCCTGCGTCACCGGGTTGCCCTCCTCGTCGAGGACGGGTTCGCCGTTTTCATCGAGCACGGGCTCCTGCTCTACCTCGGGATCGAGGGTGTACTCGTAGTTCTCGCGGAGGTAGTTGAGGACCGCCATGATCGCCCGATGGCGCGGGATCGTCTCGCCCGTCGCCGCGTCGGTGAACCACGAGGACGTGACGTTGCCGTATTTCTCGGTGTTCGTCATGCGCTTGATCTGGTTCTCGTTCTTGGTTTCGAGGTAGGACTTGTCGTGTTCGTACTTCTCGCCCATCACGATGCCCGCCTCGTCGAGGATCTGCATCGCGAGGTCATGGATGGCGTCGCTGCCGAATGTGGTCCGGTAGGTCGATTCCGTGTAGTCGCGGTAGTCGATCTCCTTCTCGTAGGAATTCATGTAGGTCTTCCGCTCGGAGGAGGTCATCGCGAGGTACATCGTGACGAACTGATCGGTCTTGTACTTGTAGCCGTGCGCCTCGCATTCGGCCTCGAACTGATCGGCGAGGAAGGTGAGGTCCGTGCCGGTCAGCGTGATCGTGCCGAGCGGGGTGTCGTACTCGTATTCGCGGTCATCCTTGAAGAGCAGGTTGGACGCGATCGCCGATTCGATGGCGTCGATCGTCTCCGCGTACATGTGCGCGCGGTTGTAGTACCAGATCGAGCCCTCGAGGTTCGCGGCGAGGTCCGGGTGCTTCATGACCGGGTTGAAGGAGGAGGTGGAATAGGTGGTTCCCTCCTCGAAGAAGCGGGAGGAGTAGATGCCGTCGTAGTAGGCGGAGTACTTCTTCTGCGTGGGTTCGATGGAGCCGAAGTCCATGATCCCGAGCCCCGCGTTCATGATCGACGGGACGAAGAGGATCTTCGAGGTGCCGCTGTTCCGGCGCACATGGACCTGGAACACGCGGAAGCCGAAG
>CACZSA010000400.1 GCA_902783705.1 uncultured Ruminococcus sp. | reverse complement strand
AGAGGCCGCTCACGGTCACGCCCATTTTCTTCAGGGCTTTTGCCTTTTCCGGATAGACTTCCCGGAAATGCGCCGACACGTCCGGCGCCGCGGAAAAGATCGTCGTCATCGCGACCTTTTTCCTTCCGTTCCTTTCGAGTCCTTCCGCAAGGCGGTCCGTCCATTCGGCAAGCTGCTCGCAGGAAAAATGCGGGCAGCCCGCGAACGCGGCCTGCGGCGCGCCCTCGTCGTCCTGCCACGTGACCGGGTAGCTTTCCTTGACCCGCTCGATCTCCGCGTCGTCGATCACGTAGACCTTCGCTCCCTCTTTGATGAGGGAATCTCCGAGCTCGACCGCTTCCGGCGTCAGGTTCTCCACATGGTAGAGGCCGACCGACCCGTTCGAGGCGGACGCCGCGCCCATGTCCTTGAAGTAGTCCTTCACCGTCTGCGTGAGTTTTCGGCCGAGGAACTTGTCGAGCCCCCGGATATACGGCACGTCTTCGATCACCTTATAGCCGATCGCGCTGCCGAGGAGCTGCGGCTCCGGAAGCTTTTTGCACTGTACGTCGACGATCCAGTCCGCGCGCCTTCCCTCGTCGGTGAGAAGCCCGAATTCCGGCACATAGCCGAGGATGTTGCTCATCATCTCGAGGACCCCGGAATTCCGGTTGCACCGCGCGCCGAGGACCGAGTTGGCGTACGCGACGGCGGAGGATTCCGCCCATCCGAGGATCTGCCCCTTTTCGGGAATGTTCCCAACCTCCTCCATATACGGCGTACAGGTGTACGCGTTGGTGTCCTTGATGCCCATGAGGCGCCATTCGTCTTCCATTTTCTTCTGGAATTTGAAGATGACGTTGAACATGGCCTTCTGCGGGATCGTCGCCGGGACGCCGGCTTCGTATCCGCGCGGGTCCGTCGTAAAGAGCTGTCTGGGCAGCGTACGGTCTTCAATGAGTTCCTGCATGAGTTCGAAGACCGGCTTCCAGGTCATCGTCCCCGTCCCGATGACGGCATGGCCCATTTTCCCGGTGATCTTCACCATGCGTTCCGCCCCGAACGCCTCGCCGTACATGACGAGCGTGTTCAGGATCTTCCGCATCGTTTCTCCTTTCGCGCCGCTTTGGATCGCAAGGAGTTCATCATTCAGCTGCATGGAAATTCCTCCTTTCGATCAGATTATACCAGTCATCCGGCGCGATTTCTATTTTCATCCGTTCCCGCCTGTTTCTGATAAATTATTCTCATTTATGCATAAAACGGAGGAAAACGTGATAAAAAATTCTTATTTCCGGGTATTGACATGCATTTTAAAAGAGTGTAGAATGCGTTTCAAACCTGTGACGAAGAGTAGTACATCTTTTCCCTTCATCATGAGAGAGTGCCGGACGGTGAGATCGGTACGTTGAATATCAGATGGAATGGACTTCCGAGGGCAAACCGAAAGGGGGACCGAGTAGGGGCGACGGAGCGGCGCTCCGTGAACAAAGCCGGCGTATGATGGTACGCGATAAGTGGACGCAGGAGCGTCAAGCCGGGTGGCACCGCAGGATCTTTTTCCTGTCCCAGCATTTATTGCAGGGGACAGGTTTTTTTTATTCAAAAACCTGTCCGAAAACCCGAAGCGCCAAAGAAGGCGCGTTCCTCCGGAAGGAATCGCGGAGGAAAATGATCCCGCTCAAAGGATATGCGGGAGAAAGGAGATTCAAAATGGCAGCAGCAAAAGAGATCCCGTACAAGATCTACCTCAAAGAATCGGAGATGCCGGAGACGTGGTACAACGTCCGCGCAGATATGAAGAACAAACCCGCGCCCCTGCTCAATCCCGGGACTCACGAGCCGATGAAGGCTGAAGAACTCGCCCCGGTGTTCTGTGAAGAACTCATCGCGCAGGAACTCGACAACGAAACAAGGAACGTCCCGATCCCGCAGGAGATCCTGGATTTCTATAAGATGTACCGTCCGTCGCCGCTCGTCCGGGCATACTGCCTCGAGGAAAAGCTCGGCACGCCGGCGAAGATCTACTACAAGTTCGAAGGCAACAACACCTCCGGGTCGCACAAGCTCAATTCCGCGATCGCGCAGGCGTACTACGCGAAGAACCAGGGCCTCAAAGGCGTTACGACCGAGACCGGAGCCGGCCAGTGGGGCACCGCCCTTTCCATGGCCTGCGCGTACCTCGGCCTCGACTGCAAGGTCTACATGGTAAAGGTCTCCTACGAGCAGAAGCCGTTCCGCCGCGAGGTCATGCGGACCTACGGCGCGTCCGTCACGCCCTCCCCGTCGATGGAGACGAATATCGGGCGGGAGATCAACGCGCGCTTCCCCGGGACCACGGGTTCCCTCGGCTGCGCGATCTCCGAGGCGGTCGAGGTCGCCGTCGGGACGCCCGGTTACCGCTACGTCCTCGGCTCCGTGCTCAATCAGGTCCTTCTGCACCAGTCCGTGATCGGGCTTGAGGCGAAGGCGGCGCTCGACAAGTACGGCATCGTCCCGGACGTCATCATCGGATGCGCGGGCGGCGGCTCCAACCTCGGCGGTCTGATCTCCCCCTTCATGGGCGAGAAGCTCCGCGGGGAACGCGATTACCGCATCGTCGCCGTCGAACCGGCCTCCTGCCCGTCCTTCACGCGCGGCAGATTCGCCTACGACTTCTGCGACACCGGCAAGGTCTGCCCGCTCGCGAAGATGTACACGCTCGGCTCGGGCTTCATTCCGGCTCCGAACCACGCGGGCGGCCTCCGCTACCACGGCATGAGCTCGATCCTGTCCCAGCTCTACCACGACGGGTACATGGAGGCGATCTCCGTGCCGCAGACGGCGGTCTTTGAGGCGGCGGAATACTTCGCGCGCTGCGAGGGCATCCTCCCGGCGCCCGAAAGCTCCCACGCCATCCGCGCCGCGATCGACGAGGCTGTGAAGTGCCGCGAAACGGGCAAGGAGGAGACGATCCTCTTCGGCCTGACCGGAACCGGGTATTTCGACATGGTCGCGTACGAGAAATTCCACGACGGCAAGATGACCGACTACATCCCGACCGACGAGGAGCTCGCGAAGTCCTTCGAGGGATTGCCGAAGATCGGGTGAAGGAGACGAAAAAGAGGCTGTGCACGAAACACAGCCTCTTTGATTTGCGGGAATTCCGTTCTCAATACAGCTTTCTCTTGTCGATGACGCGGACGGCCTTGCCTTCGCTTCTCGTGATGGACTTCGGCGCGACGAGGTGCACGCGGGCGGTGATGCCGAGCATCGCGCGGAGGGCGTTCACCAGCTCGTTTTCCTTCTTCGTGATGTCGGCGACCGTGTCGGAGAAGGTCTCGGCGGTCATTTCGACCTCGACGTCGAGCGTGTCGGTGTTGTTCACGCGGTCCACGAGGATCTGGTAGTTCGCGGTCATACCATTGTTCAGAAGCACCGTCTCGATCTGGGACGGGAACACGTTGACGCCGCGGATGATGAGCATGTCGTCGCTTCTGCCCATCGGTTTGGACATGCGGATGTGCGTCCGTCCGCAGGAGCACGGCTCGGGATTGAGCACGCAGATATCGCGCGTCCGGTAGCGGATCATCGGGAACGCTTCCTTCGTGATCGCCGTGAAGACGAGCTCGCCCTTTTCTCCGTACGGGAGAACCTCCTCGGTGACGGGGTCGATGATCTCCGCGATGAAGTGGTCCTCGTTGATGTGCATGCCGCGCTGCTCCTCGCATTCGAAGGAGACGCCGGGGCCCGAGAGCTCGGTCAGGCCGTAGATGTCGTACGCCTTGATGCCCAGCTTCTCTTCAATATCGTGCCGCATCTCCTCGGTCCACGCCTCTGCGCCGAAGATGCCCGCCTTGAGCTTCAGCTTGTCCCGAAGACCCGACTCGATGGCGGATTCCGCGAGGTACGCCGCGTAGGAGGGCGTGCAGCAGAGGATCGTCGCGCCGAGGTCCGTCATGAACTGCAGCTGGCGCTCCGTGTTGCCGGAGGACATCGGCAGGGTCAGGCAGCCGACCTTGTGCGAACCGCCGTTGAGGCCCGGGCCGCCCGTGAACAGGCCGTAGCCGTAACATACCTGGCAGACGTCCTCGTTCGTGCCTCCCGCCGCCGTGATGGCGCGCGCGCAGCAGTCTTCCCAGAGGTCGATGTCGTGCTGGGTATAAAAAGCGACGACGCGCTTGCCGGTGGTGCCGGAGGTGGAATGAATACGGACGCAATCCTTCAGATCCGTACCAAGCAGGCCATAGGGATAGGCATCCCGCAGATCGGCCTTGCTGAGGAAGGGGAGCTTATGGATATCATCCACACTTTTGATGTCATCCGGCGTAAGGCCTTTCTGCTCCATCAGGTGACGGTAGTAAGGGACATTGTCCCATACATGACGGACCTGCTTCAGGAGTTTTTCGTTCTGGATCTCCAGGATCTTCTCTCTCGGGGCGGTTTCGATCTCCGGCTGATAGTATCTCTTCATAAGCATTCACTCCTTTGTGATCGTTGTTTGAAGGAATTGTATATGACGCATACCGGTTTAGTCAGCGACGGGGTTCGGTCTGTGATTCCTCAACCGATGGCTGCGCTTCGGATGGCGCGGCGTAAATAAAACCACCGCCTTTTCTCATCTCAAAAGGCGGTGGATCCAAAGCGCTTTTTCGCGTCTGTTTAATCCATCGCTGACCTGCTAAAGAAGAAGACGGCCGCATATGATTTCATTGCTGAAATCTCCTTTCATGGCGGTTTGTATACCGTTGCGAAGACTATATGCCTTTGCGGGCGGGCTTGTCAACTCTTT
>CACZSA010000399.1 GCA_902783705.1 uncultured Ruminococcus sp. | reverse complement strand
GACCTCGTCGTCCTCTCCTCCCACGCCATCCCGGGCAACGAAAAGCTCGTCTCCCGCATCATCAACGAGCTCTACCGCAAGGGCGTCTCCGTCTATCATGACGAGGCGGTCGTCCACGTCTCCGGGCACGCCTGCCAGGAAGAGCTCAAGCTCATCCACGCGCTCACGAAGCCGAAGTTCTTCATGCCGATCCACGGCGAATACCACCACCTCATGCAGCACAAGGAGCTCGCTGAGTACATGGGCGAGGATCCGCGGAACATCTTCATCATGGAGATCGGTCAGGTCCTCGAGCTCGACGCGAACTCCGCGAAGAAGAACGGCACCGTTCCGTCCGGGCGCATGCTCGTCGACGGCTACGGCGTGGGCGACGTCGGCAGCATCGTGCTCCGCGACCGCAAGCATCTCGCCGAGGACGGCCTGATCGTCGTCGTGGCGACCGTCGACCTCGACGAGCAGACCATCGTCTCCGGGCCGGACCTCATCTCCCGCGGCTTTGTGTATGTCCGCGAGAGCGAGGAGCTCATGGACGACGTGCGCGAGCTGGTCCGCGGCGTGCTCTGCGATACCCTCGACTCCGGCATCACCGAATGGACGCAGATGAAGACGAACGTCAAGGACGCCCTCTCGAAATATCTCTATCAGAAGACCAAACGGAAACCGATGATCCTCCCGGTCATCATGAACGTATAAGAGGCAGATTATGGTTAAACATGTGATTCTCTGGACCCTCAAACCCGAATTCACCGAAGAGGAAAAATCGGCGGCGCGCGCGGAGGCCAAACGCCGTCTCGAATCCCTGAACGGCAAGCTCGAAGGCCTCGTCTCCCTCCGCGTCATCACGGACCGCCTTCCCACCTCGACCGCCGATATGATGCTCGACTCCGTCTTCACCGACCGGGACGCGCTCGCCGCCTATGCCGTCAATCCCCTGCACCTCGGAGCGGCGGGATACGTGCGGAGCGTCGTCGCCTCCCGTGCCTGCCTCGATTTCGAAGCATGAGCGCACGGGGCCGCGCCGAGCTTCTCGCGCCTGCCGGAAGCTGGGACAAACTGAAGGCCGCCGTTCTCTACGGAGCGGACGCGGTCTATCTGGCGGGCAAGCACTTCGGCATGCGCGCCGCGTCGGCGAATTTCGACCGCGACGAGCTGATCGCGGCGGTCCGGTATTGCCACGGCAAGAACGTCAAGGTCTACGTGACCGTCAACGTCATGCCGCATACGCCGGAATACCCCGCTCTCATGGACTATCTCCGGTTCCTCCGGGCCGCGCGCGTCGACGCCGTGATCGTCTCGGACATCGGGGTCGTCATGGCGATCCGTCAGGAGATCCCCGGACTGGAGATCCACATCTCGACGCAGGCCTCCGCCGTCTCCGCCGCAGCTTGCCGCGCATGGCATGCCCTCGGCGCGAAGCGGATCGTGCTGGCGCGGGAGCTGACGCTCGACGAGATCCGCGAGATCCGCCGGAACATTCCCGACGAGATCGAGCTTGAGACCTTCGTCCACGGCGCCATGTGCATCGCGTACAGCGGACGCTGCCTGCTCTCGAACTACTTCACCGGACGCGACGGCAATCACGGGCAGTGCGCCCAGTCCTGCCGCTGGCACTACCGGGAGGCCGAGATGCCCCGCTCGATCGATCTGCACGAGGAGCTCCGCGAGGAGATCACCACCGCCGTCCGCCTCGAAGAGGACGACAACGGCGAGACCTTCTTCATGAGCTCGAAGGATATGAACATGATCGAGCACATCCCCGAGCTCGAAGAGGCCGGGATCTCGAGCTACAAGATCGAAGGCCGCGTCAAGAGCGCGTACTATACCGCCGTCGTCACCAATACTTACCGCCTCGCCCTCGACGCCTACCGCCGGGATCCCGCCGCCTATCGGTTCGATCCCCTCTGGGCGCGGGAGCTCGAGAGCGTCAGCCACCGCGAATACGGCACGGGCTTCTTCTTCAACAAGCCCTCCGAGGACGCGAACACCGTTCATGAGCACGGCTACAAGAAGGACAAATCCTACCTCGCGACCGCGGTGACGGACGGGATCCCGCGCGCGGACGGAACGT
Organism: uncultured Ruminococcus sp.; assembly: GCA_902783705.1. Classification (GTDB taxonomy): domain Bacteria; phylum Bacillota; class Clostridia; order Oscillospirales; family CAG-272; genus UMGS1696. The sequence continues at coordinate 2,622 of CACZSA010000399.1, read as the reverse complement.
GGGACGCCGTGTTCACGCAGCGGAACAAGCTCTTTGCCGCCCAGACCGTCGAGCTTCTGAGCCCCGGACGAACGGGAATCTCCTTCCGCGCCGATCCGCTCCTCGATCGTCAGGGCAGGGAAATCGAATCCACCCCGCATCCGTCGATGTTCTTCCGTCTCCGTGTCCCGTGCCCGGTCCGCGCGGGTGACATCCTCCGCGCCGGGGAATAAAGGAGTTCCCATGATCCTCGATCTCATCAAAGCCCTTGTGATCGGCCTTGTGGAGGGCATCACCGAGTGGCTTCCGATCTCCTCCTCCACGCACATCGAGCTCGCCGCGGACCTCATGAAGACGAATTACAGCCCCGCCTTCTTCGAGTTCTTCGAGGTCGTGATCCAGCTCGGCGCGATCCTCGCGGTCATCGTCCTCTACTGGGGACGTCTCTGGCCGTGGGCGTCGCGTGAGAAGCACCGCCGGGGGCGCACATGGAGCCTCTGGCTGAAGATCCTCATCGCGTCCGTCCCCGCCGCCGTCATCGGCCTGCTGATCGACGACTGGCGCGAGGAGCACCTCTCCGGCATCGCCATCCGCGCGGCAGCCCTGATCCTATACGGTATCCTCTTCATCGTGATCGAACGCCTCCGCGCGAAGAGCGGTCCGATGAACGAGGTCCGCGAGGCCGAGGACATCCCGAACGCCACGGCCTTCAAAATCGGCCTCTTCCAGCTTCTCTCCCTCGTCCCCGGGACCTCCCGTTCCGGCTCGACGATCCTCGGGGGCATGCTCGTCGGCGTCTCCCGCAAGGCCGCGGCGGAATTCTCGTTCTTCGCCGCGATCCCGGTGATGTTCGGCGCGAGCGCGCTCAAAGCCATGAAGTTCGCCGTCCGCGGGGAACTCGCCTTCACGGGCGGGGAGATCGCTGCGCTTGTCGTCGCGCTGGTGACGGCCTTCGTCGTGTCGATGCTTGTCCTCCGCGCGCTGGTCGGATTCCTCCGCACGCACAGCTTCGAGGTCTTCGGCTGGTACCGCATCGTCCTCGGCATCGTCGTGATCCTCTATTACACGCTTCTGAAATAACGCAGAGAAAGGCTCCTTCGGGGGCTTTTCTTTCTGTTCCGGCTTCTTTGGAGGATTCTCCCGAAATCTCTTGCAAATCCCCGGATTTTCTGCTATACTGAACGCGAAATTCAATATCGGAGGGGACGCTATGAGAAATCAGAAACTCTGCCTCGCGCTGATGAGCCCGTACGGCGCGGCGAAGCTGGGTACCGAAGAGGAGATCCGCCTGATTCAGAAGACCGGATTCGAGGGCTTCTTCTGCGGCTGGGGAAATCTCGATTATCTGAAGGAATGCCGGCGCATTGCAGCGGACACCGGGATGTATTTCCAGTCCGTCCACGCGCCGTTCGGAAAGTGCCGCGATCTCTGGCACGGATCCCGTGAGGCTGCGGAGGCCGCCGTCCGCGAGCAGATCGAATGCCTCGAGGGCTGCGCCGCCGTGGAGGTCCCGATCATGGTCGCCCACGTCTTCATCGGCTTCGAGGACCATTCACCGAACGACTTCGGCCTCGCGAATTTCGAGCGGATCATCCGGCGGGCGCGGGCGCTCGGCGTGAAGATCGCGTTTGAGAACACCGAGGGCATGGAATACCTCGATGCCGTGATGAAGCTTGCCGAAGGATACCACGACGCCGCCGGCTTCTGCTGGGACACCGGCCACGAAATGTGCTATAACTACGCAGAGGACATGCCCGGCAAATACCCCGGACGCCTCCTCGCAACACACATCAACGACAACCTCGGCATCCGCGACTACGCCGGGCGGATCACCTGGCATGACGACCTGCATCTGCTTCCGTTTGACGGCGTCGGCGACTGGGAGGGTATCGCGCGACGGCTCAAGGACTTTGACGGTCCGCTCACCTTCGAGCTCACCACGCACTCCAAGCCCGACCGCCACGAGAACGACAAGTATGCGAAGCTCACCCCCGAAGAATACCTCGCCGAAGCCTACGCCCGGGCCTGCCGCGTCGCGACGCTCGTGCAGAAGGCAAGACAGGCATAACACCATAGAAAAAACTGCCTCACGGAAGAACCGCGGGGCAGTTTTCATATTAAGAGGGAAGCGCGGAGAGGCGTTCAGAGCAGCTCAGGTTCCTCTCCGGTCCAGTGATCGAAGTATTCGACGCCGCGCCATTTTCCTTCGAGCAGCGCGCGGTGCGTCGTCTCGACGTTGCACCACTCGTCGATGCGGGAGAGGCCGTGCGTCTTCCAGTCCGCGAAGAACTGATTGATTTCCTCGGGATCGTATTCCCCGCGCAGCATGGTCTTGCGTTTGAGCGCGACCCACCGGATCGAGAGACGCGCCTTGTCCACGCGCATCAGCCGGGCCGGATCGCCGCACACCGCCTCCGCCGCCCGGTCGAAGAGCGCGAAGTACTTCTCGAGCATGTCCTCCTCGAGATACCGGTGGAGCGGATTGTCGTTGAACCCGACGTGATCGTATTTCTCCGCCGTGTCGCAGAGGAGGTTCAGATACTCGTCGAGGATCGGAGCCGCCGCGCCGTAGTAGTATTCCATGAACTCCCGGCGGTGCGCCTCGAGATCGCAGTACGGATCCCAGAGGAGCTTCGAGATGAG
>CACZSA010000398.1 GCA_902783705.1 uncultured Ruminococcus sp. | reverse complement strand
CGACACCGTCATCACCGCCGTCAACCGCGCTTCCATCAAGGTGGAGCCCGGCGAATTCGTCGCGATCATCGGTACCTCCGGCTCCGGTAAATCCACGTTTCTGCACATCTGCGCGGGGCTGGACTCCTGCGACGCCGGACGCGTGCTGATCCGCGGTCAGGATATCACGAAGATGTCCTCCGACGAGCTGAGCCGTTTCCGTGGCATCAACATGGGCTTCGTCTTCCAGCGGCACAACCTGATCCCGCAGTTCACCGCGCTTGAAAACATCCTCATCCCGACGATGATGTGCAACAAGCCGGAGCTTTCCTATCAGGAGACCCTGCGCCGCCTCGTCGAGACCCTGCAGCTCACGGAGCGTCTCAACCACCTCCCGTCCGAGCTGTCCGGCGGTCAGCAGCAGCGCGTCGCGATTGCCCGCGCGATGATCAATATGCCCGACATCCTCTTCGCCGACGAGCCGACCGGCAACCTCGACCGGAACAACGCGGACGAAGTGCTGAAGCTCCTGCTCAAGACCCGTGAGGAGATGGGCCAGACCCTCATCATGGTCACGCACGACCTCTCGATCGCCGAGCACGCGGACCGCATCTTCCGCATGGACAACGGCTATCTGTCCCTCGAGCGCGACTACATCGGCGGCACGAAGCGCACCAATCAGTATTGATCCGAAAGACTGCGGAGAGCCTCCCTCTCCGCTTTCTTTTTCCGCACGAAAAACACCATCAGGAGGACATATGCTCTGGTTCAAATCCAAGGGCGAGCGGGAGCTGGAGGGAATCCTCGCCGAGCTCCGCGCCAATCTTGAAAACAACTACAAGAGCACGGCGCAGGCCGCCCGGGTGAAGCTCGGGGAACGCTGCGAGGCGCTCTGGAGCGAGGGGAAGATCAAGGAAAGCGTGTACAAAAAATACCGCGATCTCTTCGAGGAATACTCCCTCATGCTGCGCGACTACCACCATTGAACAAATTCGACAACCTCCTCCCTGCCGCTTTGTGGATTCTGCACGTTGAAAGCAGGGCTTTGTTTGTGATATAATTAAATGTATTTAAGTAATATCATTTAGTTTGAAAGGAATTCCCGCATGAAGAAACCCATCGCCCTGCTGCTGGCCGCCCTCATGGTCGCGCCGACGTTCCTCGCGTGCAGCAACAACTCCGCCTCCGAGGACAAGGAGCCGGCCGCGCAGTCGAACGTTCCCGCCGCGGTCACGGCTGAACCGGTCGACGAGGAGCACATGATCGACTACGAACGCCGTCAGCTCATCCCGGACAATCTCCCCGACACGACCTTCGACGGACGCACCTACCGCGTGCTCACCACCTCGGACGGCTACGGCGGACGCATTATCAAGAAGGACGAAATCGTCGTGGAAGATCTCAACGGCGACGCCTGCAACGACGCGGTTTACAACCGGAACGTGCTCATCGAGGACCGCTTCGCCGTCAAGATCGAATGTGACACCGACACCGATCCGCAGTCCTACGTCAACACCCTCGTGACCTCCGGCAGCGACGACTATCAGCTCGTCGGCTTCTACAACTACCTCGCCGCGACCGCCATCTCCGCCGGTTCCCTCCTGAACTGGCGCGAGGTTCCGAACGTCGACCTCTCCCAGCCCTGGCACAACCAGCTTGCGAACGACAACTGCACGATCTACGGCAAGCTCTTCGCGATCTGCTCCGACCTCGCGATCACGTCGATGACGTACACCTACGCGTACTTCTTCAACATTCCGCTTCTCGAGGATTACGGCTATCAGTCCTCCCAGCTCTATGACAAGGTCAAGGCGGGCGAATGGACGATCGACTACTTTATCGAGCTGATCACGCCCATGTATCAGGACAAGAACGGCGACGGCAAGAAGGACAAGAACGACGTCTACGGCTTCGGCTATCAGCTCACCAACCCGACCGACGTGTGGCTTGCCTCCTTCGACCAGCCCCTGACCCAGGTCACCGAGGAGGGCGTCGAGATCACCTTCATGACCGACAAGACGGTCGCCATCATGGAGAAGATGATCGCCCTGCACTACCAGAACCCCGGCTTCTATAAGTATCCTGACCAGTACGACGAAGAGACCTACTTCCTCAACTCCAAGCTCGTCTTCGCACCCCTCCGCTTCTACACCGCGTACAACGTCCTGCGCACGATGGAGGATCCGTATTCCATCCTTCCGTGGCCGAAGTGGGATGAAAACCAGCAGCTCTACCTGACCAACGCGGACGACAAGTTCACGGCGTTCAGCCTCCCGCTGACCGTGTACAACGACATCGACTTCGCGTCCATCATCTATGAAGCCCTCTGCGCCGAGAGCTACAAGAAGGTCTACCCGATCTACTATGATACGGCTCTGAAGGGCAAGTATTCGAGCGAACCCGAGACCGCCGAGATGGTCGACATCATCATGGAAGGCCGCGCGTTCGACCTCGCGTTCGAGTTCTCCGGCACGCTGAGCGACCTGCCCTACCTGTTCCGCAAACAGCTCGACGCACAGAACATCAACATCGCCTCCGCCTTCAAGAAGATCGAAAAGGCGCTCACGAAGAACGCGCCGAGACAGATCAACAAGATGTACGGCGACTGATCGCACCGAACCATGCAAAGGACTGCCTCCCCGGCGGTCCTTTTGTTTTGCTCCGCCCTTGATTTCCGCGCGG
>CACZSA010000397.1 GCA_902783705.1 uncultured Ruminococcus sp. | reverse complement strand
TTCCCGTGCCAGACGTTGTCGCCGAGGGTGTCGTCCCAGACGTCGAGATCCGTCCGTTTCCCGTCGCCGCGTCCTCCCGGCGTGCCGTTCGTGTGGCTGTTGTCCGTCGCGCCGCTCGCATGGAAGAGGTTCTCCGCGATGTCGTTGAAGCCCTCCCAGTCGTCCATGTGGATCGCGCGGACGCCCCAGTCGTCGGTGAACGCCCGGCTGCCGCAGTTGTGCCGCCAGATCTTGTCCCTGCCGGAGCACCACGCATAGAGTGCGCCGCCGTCCCGCAGCACCTGCATGTAGTCGTCGCAGATGTTGTACTGAATGACCGTCCGCCCGGAATGCTGATACGGGAGCGCCGTGAGATAGTCCCTCACCGACGCGCGGTCGATCTCAGCCCATCGCGCGTTGTACATGGTGTTCTTTTTCCCGTAGGTGTTCTGCGTGTCGATCGAGTCCGGTCCGCCGATGATCTGCTGCCACGCCATGCCGATGATGGACACGGCGGCGTAGGGCAGGTCATGGAAGCAGTTGTATTCGACGGTGTTGTACCCCGATCCGAAGAACTGGACGGCGCAGGAATGCATGTAGTCCAGCCCGACGTGGTGGATGTGGCACCGCGCGACGGTGTGGTGATGGTTGACGTCGACCGCCCCCGGTCCGTAGCCCGTGATGAAGACGCCGCCCGAGGATGCATGGGCGATCTCGCAGCCCGTGACCCGGCAGTTCTGGGCCCAGTGGTCGATCACGATGCCCTGCCCGCCGGAATACCCGAGCACGCAGTCCTCCACCGCGCACGAATCCACGCCCTGGAGGTAGATCATGCCGTCCGGGCTCTCGCCGTTCCGCGTCAGCCAGAGGGGATCGAGCTCCGTCTCCGGCACGCGGTCGGTGTAGAGGAAGCGCAGGCCGCGGAGGGTCACATGCCGCACCTGCTTCCACCATCCCGCGTCCTCCTCGTCGCCCTGGAAGCGCACCAGCTCCCGCAGCCTCGGCGCGAAGAGGGATTTTTCGTTCGGATTGCCGCCGTCCCCGGGCCAGTAGTAAACGCGTCCCCGCACGGAATCCACGCACCACTCGCCCCGCGTGAGGTATTTCGGCGTGTTGAAGAGGTTGTATTCCCGTCCGCCCTCCATCGAACCGGGATAGAACACCGTCAGCCCGGAACGGATGAGGGCGGTGTTCTTCGCCGCGTCGATCCCGCAGAGGACCGCGTTCACGTTCCACCAGATCGCCGTGAGCATCCGGATCTCCGCGTCCTCCCAGCCGTCGAGCCCGTCGAGGACGCCGGGATCGAACGTCCCGCGCAGCCCTTCCGGTCCGAAGCCCGCCGCCGTTCCCCGGACCTTGCGCCAGTCGGCCTGCCAGTCGTCCGATTCGGTCATGCGGGAAACGGGCAGCTTCACGCCGTCCTCATAGAGATCGTGGAACCGCCAGCCGACGGGGATCTCCGCGCACCAGACGGCACCCTTCGCCTCCTCGGACATGCCGAAGAGGGGGGACGCCTTTTCCTCCTCCGTCAGCCGCCGCCATCCGGTGACCGGCTCCTTCGACACGAGGGAGACCTCCTCGCCCGGGTACGCCGCCCAGACAATGGGACAGTCCGCCGTCCCGGAATCCTCGGGGGTCAGGGTGAAGGTCTCCCGGAGGTTGTACTCGCCCGCGCGGAAATATACGGTCACGCCGCCCTCAGGCAGCTTTTCGATCTCCCGGATCGCCGCCCGGGCTCTCTCCGGCGTGCAGAAGGGCCTCTCCGCCGATCCGTCACCCGTCTTGTCACAGCCGTCCGGCGCCACGTACAGGCAGGTCTTTGCGTTCATTTCCGTTTTCATCACAGATACCGTCATGTTGTTCTCCTTCATCATACCCGGATCCGGGCCGAGACCGTCTCCGCCGAGCCGAGCTCCCGGCTGCGCTTGTCCGGCAGGGAGCCGCCGATGTACGCCGCGTAGGTCCCGGGCACAAAGGCGGCCTGTCCGTCCATGTCGTACAGGGTGAAGTCCGCCTCCGTCAGCGGGAAGACGACCGTCCGCTCCTCGCCGGGCTTCAATGCGATCCGGCGGAAGCCGCGGAGCCGGTAAATCGGCTGACCCGCAAGTCCCGCGCTGTCGAGGTAGAGCTCGACGATCTCATCCCCGGCGCAGTCTCCGACGTTCTTCACGTTTGCCGAAATTTCCCATCCTTCCGCCGTCCGCCGCACCTCGGGGGAGGAATAGGCAAACCGCGCGTAGGACAACCCGAAGCCGAAGGGCCAGAGCGGGGTCTTTTTCATGTACATGTACGTCCGCCCGTGCTCCATTTCGTAGTCGTCGAAGGGCGGAAGATCCTCCTCGGAGACCGGGAAGGTCGCGGGGAGACGTCCGGAGAAGTTCTCCCGACCAGAAATCAGCCGGGCCAGCGCTTCCCCGCCCCGCTCACCGGGATACCACGCCTCAATCACTGCCGCAGCGCGCCCGGCGATCTTCGGGACGGACAGCGGACTGCCGTTCTCGAGGACGACCACCACGGGCTTTCCCGTGTCGAAGAGCCGTCCGAGGAATTCCTCCTGCTCCGGGGGCAGCCGCAGCGTCTCGCGGTCGTGTCCCTCGCTCTCGTATTCGCGCCCGAGGCCCATGACGGCGACGGTCACGTCCGCACGGAGGGCCGCCGCGATCTCATCGGCGAAGGGATCCTCGATCCCGTTCTCCGGCACCGCCCATTCGAGGTGCACCGACGGGTTGTCCGCGGCCTTGCGGTATTCGACGGTGAGGGCGTACCGATGCCCGGCCTCGAGGGGGACCGCCGCCTCCTGCCCGAGCGCCTCTCCGTCGAGGGTGATGGTCGGCTTCTCGCACGGCGCGCTCCCGGACCAGCGCAGGCGCAGAAGATACACGCCCGTCACGTCGGGGCAGAGCGAGCCCGTCCACCGGATCGAATACTGCACCGTCGTGATGTAGCCGTCCGGCATCTGATCGTTCCACGCGAAATCGACCGCCGCGTCGGTGCGCACCTTCGGCTCGCCGAGGAATCCGGCGTTCTCGTAGTATTCGC
>CACZSA010000396.1 GCA_902783705.1 uncultured Ruminococcus sp. | reverse complement strand
CTTTATTCAAAATACTTCTTCGCCGATTCGAAGAGCTTCATGTCGTAGTTCCCGGGGACGTTGACGTACAGGCCGGGGTTGTACCGTTCGGTATGCCCCATCTTGCCGAGGACGCGCCCGTCGGGGGACGTGATCCCTTCGATCGCGAGGACCGATCCGTTCGGGTTGAACGCGATGTCCATCGTCGCCTGCCCGTCGAGATCGACGTACTGCGTCGCGATCTGTCCGTTTTCACGCAGCTTCGCGAGCATCTCGGGGGATGCGATGAACCGCCCCTCGCCGTGGGAGATCGGCACGTTGTAGACCTCGCCGACCTCGGTGCCCGCGAGCCATGGGGACTTGTTCGACGCGATTCGCGTGGAGACGATCCGCGACTGGTGACGCCCGATCTTGTTGAAGGTCAGCGTCGGGCAGGTCTCGTCCGTGTCCACGATCTCGCCGAACGGCACGAGTCCGAGCTTGACGATCGCCTGGAACCCGTTGCACACGCCGCACATCAGGCCCATGCGCGTCTTGAGGAGCTCGTTCGTCCCCTCCTTGACCGCGCCGGAGCGGAAGAACGCCGTGATGAACTTGCCGGAGCCGTCCGGTTCGTCGCCGCCCGAGAAGCCGCCGGGGATGAAGATCGCCTGCGCCTGTCTCAGCTCGCGCGCGAACGCCTCGACCGATTCCGCCACCGCGGACGCCGTGAGGTTGCGCAGCACCATGATCTTCGCGTCGAATCCCGCGCGTCCGAGGGCCTTCGCCGTGTCGTATTCGCAGTTCGTGCCCGGGAAAACCGGGATGAGGATCCGCGGCTTCGCGAAGTGCTCCGTCGTGCGGACGCGGGTATAGGTCTTCGCCGTGACGGTCTCGACGGGCTCGTCGTTGTCCTGACCCGCCGCGTTCACGGGATAGACGCCTTCGAGCACGCCCGCGTATGCTTCCTCGAGCGCGCGCATCGACAGGGTCGCCTTGCCCTTCACGAAGGAGTAGATCTCGAGCGTCTCGCCGATCATCGTGCCGACCGCCTCGCCCGCGCATTCCAGCACGAACGCGCCGTAGCGGTACCCGAAGAGCGTGTCGAGGTCGAGCGAATCCGCCGCCGCGAAGCCGATCTCATTGCCGAGCGCCATCTTGAAGATGCCCTCCGCCGCGCCGCCGAAGCCGGGAGTCCAGGCCGCGACGATGTTGCCGGAGACGATGCCGTCGTGCACGCGCTTGTAGTTCGCGATCAGCGATTCCGCCGTCGGGAGGCCGTTTTCGTCGTATTCGGGGCAGAGCAGGGTGACGCGGTGACCGGAGGCCTTGAATTCGGGCGAGATCACGCTCTCCGCCTTGTCCGTCGTGACGGCGAAGGAGACGAGCGTCGGCGGGACGTCGAGGTGCTCGAACGAGCCGGACATCGAGTCCTTGCCGCCGATCGACGCGATCCCGAGGTCCATCTGCGCGTCAAAAGCGCCGAGGAGGGCCGCCATCGGTTTGCCCCAGCGCGCGGGATCGCGGAGAGGCTTTTCAAAGTATTCCTGGAACGTCAGGTACACGTCTTCAAACGACGCGCCCGACGCGATGAGCTTCGAGACCGATTCGACGACCGCGAGATAGGACGCGTGATACGGGCTCTTCTCCGCGATCATCGGGTTGTAGCCCCACGCCATGAGCGAGGCGGTCGAGGCGTCGCGGTCCTCCACGGAGATCTTGTGCGCCATCGCCTGCGCCGGGGTGAGCTGACGCGCGCCGCCGAAGGGCATGAGGATCGTCCCGGCCCCGATGGTCGAGTCAAACCGCTCGGAGAGGCCGCGTCCCGAGGACACGTTGAGGTCGGTCACGAGGGCCTTCATGCCGTCCGCGAGATCCGCGGGGATCGGCTTCTGCCAGTTCTCCGGCTTCGCGGGGGCGACCTCGATGTGCTTCTCCGCGCCGTTGGAGTTCAGGAAATCGCGGGAGAGATCGACGATCGTCTTGCCGCGCCAGGTCATCGTCATGCGCTCGGTGTCGGTCACGCAGGCCACGACGGTCGCTTCGAGGTTTTCGCGGTCCGCGAGCTCCATGAAGCGGGGGGCGTCCTCGGCTGCCACGACGACCGCCATGCGCTCCTGCGATTCGCTGATCGCGAGCTCCGTGCCGTCGAGACCGTCGTATTTCTTCGGAACGCGGTCGAGATCAATGTCCAGCCCGTCCGCGAGCTCGCCGATCGCCACGGACACGCCGCCCGCGCCGAAGTCGTTGCACCGCTTGATGAGCAGGGAAGCCTCGGGATTCCGGAAGAGCCGCTGGAGCTTGCGTTCCTCGGGCGCGTTGCCCTTCTGGACCTCCGCGCCGCAGGATTCGAGGGAGTGCAGGTTGTGGGACTTCGAGGAGCCCGTCGCACCGCCGCACCCGTCCCGTCCGGTCCTGCCGCCGAGCAGGATCACGAGGTCGCCGGGGATCGGACGCTCGCGCCGCACGGAGGCCTCGGGAGCCGCCGCGATGACCGCCCCGATCTCCATGCGCTTCGCCACATAGCCCGGATGGTACAATTCGGAAACCTGACCCGTCGCGAGGCCGATCTGGTTGCCGTAGGACGAATAGCCCGCCGCCGCCGTCGTCACGAGCTTCTTCTGCGGGAGCTTGCCCTCGAGCGTCTCGGAGAGCGGCTTCGTCGGATCGCCCGCGCCGGTCACGCGCATCGCCGCGTAGACGTAGCTGCGCCCGGAGAGCGGATCGCGGATCGCGCCGCCGATGCAGGTCGCCGCGCCGCCGAAGGGCTCGATCTCGGTCGGGTGGTTG
>CACZSA010000395.1 GCA_902783705.1 uncultured Ruminococcus sp. | reverse complement strand
GAGCTCGCACACCTGGAGATGGTCGCGACGATCCTCGCGCAGCTCACCCGGAACCTGACGCCGGAGGAAATCGAGAAGTCCGGATTCGCGACATACTTCGTCGATCACACGACGGGGGTCTATCCGGTCTCGGCCGCGGGCGTGCCGTTCGATATGAAGTATATCGGCGTGAAGGGCGACGCGATCGCGGATCTGAACGAGGACCTCGCTGCCGAACAGAAGGCGCGGGTGACGTATGACAACCTGCTCCGGCTGATCGACGATCCCGACGTGTGCGATCCGATCCGGTTCCTGCGCGAGCGCGAGGTCGTGCACTACCAGCGGTTCGGCGATGCGCTCCGCATGGTGCAGGAGGAGCTCGATTCGCGGAACTTCTACGGCTGGAACCCGGAATTCGACAAGATCGCGAAGAAATAAGAATGCGCATTGAAAAACACCCGTTTCCGTATCGGAGCGGGTGTTTTCACGTATCGTTCAGATTCAGGCGCGTCTGCCGTAGAGATCGGTGCCGTCGTGCTCCCCTCCCACGCGCGGGAGAGTTTTCACGACGCGGTAGCGCCCGTTCTCAAAGCGGAAGACCGTCGTCTGATCCTCGTACCAGAGATTCGCGGGGTCGGAGAGGCAGGCGACCACTTCCGCGAGCTTCGGCTCGTTCTCGACCGTATGTCCGCCGTAATGGCTGTTCGGAAGCATGGCGTAATCCGCGTCGATCATCGGATAGAGCGTCGAGAGGTAGTTGAAGCAGTGGTGCGCGATCTGCACGACGTCGGATTTCCAGAGGGGGGCGGGGACGGTCTGTGCGACAAGCGCCTCGGTCTCGGTGTTCGTGTCGCCGAGCCACATCACCGTGCCGCCGCTCACCGTCGTCATTTTCAAAACGGTCGACGTGCAGTTGAAGTCGCGGAAGGGATATGCCGTCGGGTTCTCCGGGCTGACGGCGTCCTCATGCGTATAGAGCACGTCGAAGTGCGTCCCGGCAAGCGTGAAGGTCATGCCGCTGTGGAGCTTCACGGCGCAGACGTCCGGCGCGTACTCGCGGAGGGTGTCCTTGAGGAGGAAGGCTTCCCGGTCGCAGCGTCCGCCGATCCCGGTGTGGGACGGGAAATTGAAGAGGACGCGTTCGATCTCGAAGGCCTCGGGATAGGTGCGCAGCAGTCGGATGCAGGCCGCGACGTGATCCCCGTGCGCGTGGGTGAAGAACCACCCGGCGATCCGCATCTTTTCCCCCTCCGGGATCCCGGTGAATTGGCGGAGGAAGCGGTACATCCCCGAGACGGCCTCCTCGGAGCACTGCAGCTCGTCGCCGCCGTCGATCATGAAGAGCGAATTGTCCGAAAGCTTCACGATGAAGAACATCCCGCAGTTGGTCGTCGTCGGGGAGTGCCCGTTCACGGGATCGTAGTAAAGCGCGTACTGGCAGATCTCCTCAGGACGGGAACCCGACTCGCCGCCGCTCAGGGCGGAAACGGTCGGGCCAGGCACGTCCCGGATCAGGCGCACGGTCCCGGTCGCCTTTGTGAGGTAGGCGTACACATTCACGCCGTCCTTCGAGCCGTTCAGCGCATGATAGGCCTCGTTGTCGTTCTCCGCAAGATCACAGAAGCCCGCCTCGGCGAGGATCCCGGCGTACCGTGCGAAATCCGCTTCGGAGACCTCCGTGAACATCCGCATCTGCGCGTCCTCGGGCGTCATCGCCTCCCGGTCGTCCGCGAGCATCGCCCCGGCATTGTAGATCCCGTCGGCGGGTTTGCCGAAGGGGAGGGCGGGGATCGAATCAAAAACCGAAAAATCCGTCATTTCAGTCACCTCATATATACAGCTCGACCGCGCGCTCCATGACGGAGACCTCGCCCGACTGGACCGCGCCGCCGTTCTCCCCGTCCACGGTCCACGGAACGGGCTCTTCCGCCTCGAAGCGCAGGTGCTTGGTGTGCGCGAAGACGATGTACTCGCTTGACGTATCCTGCATCAGCACCGCGCCGAGCATCTTCCCGTTGTCTGCGGGGTTGTCCGGCTGGCGGATCAGAATGACCTCCATGAGGCCGTCCGACGGGCTGATGTCCTCTTTCATTTTTAGATCAAAGCCGCCGACGCGCCGCGTGTTCGAGACCATGCCGTAGAGGAAGCTGCCCTCGGTTTCCCCGCCGTCGTATTCGATCTTCATGCGGATCGGACGGATCGTCGGGAGGCTCTTGATCCCCTCGAAGATGTACGCGGACCAGCCGAGGCTCTGCTTCAGGGGCTGCGGCGTCGCGTAGGAGGCCTCGGTGAACGCGCCGAACGCCGCGACGTACATGTAAGGACGCCCGCAGAAGGTGTTCACGTCGATCGCCTTCGCCTCGCCCGCCGCGATCCTCTCCGCCGCCGCGAGAGGCTTGCGCGGGATCCCCCAGCTCACGGCGAAATCGTTCGTCGTTCCGGACGGGATATAGCCGATCTTCGGCTTGTCTGCAAATCCGATGACGCCGGAGACCGTCTCGTTGAGCGTTCCGTCGCCGCCCGCGCAGACGATCGTATCGTAGCCTTCGCCGATCGCGCGCACGGTGTCCTGCGTGTCGTTTTTATACGTCGTGACGTGGGTCGTGACCTCGTAGCCCGCGCGCCCGAAGGTGTCGAGGATATCGACGAGGCAGGGCGTCAGGGCCGCTTTCGCCGTCACGGGATTGATGATGAACAAGAGCTTTTTCATGATCCGTCCTCAGATTGTTGTCTTATCTCATGATACCGCAAAAGCGCCCCGACCGCCACGTTTTCCCGTGTCCGCCGTGTAAATTTATTATGAAAGCCGGACAGCATGGGCGAGCGCGTCCCCGGCCTCCTCGCCGATGAGCGTCATCGCGCGGTTGTTGTAGTGTCCCGCCGCCGTGGGATTGATGAACGCGGGATCGCGGGAGAGGGACGAGGTGATCCGGGTGAGCATGACGAAATCGGGATCGATCCGGCATGCCTCTTCCTGCGCCTCCATGATCGCCTCGTCGTATTGCGGCTGATCCGTGAAATACCCGACGCGGATGATCCCGAAGAGCCCGATCCCGGCGTCGCGCTTCAGGGCGTTCTTGTAGGCGGTGAGGCGTTCCAGATACACCTCCCCCGGAACCTTGGCGATGGCGTCGGACTCGCCCTGCAGCCAGACGTAACAGACGGCATCCGGCATCCCTGCGTATTTCTCCGCCGCGAGGATCTTTTCGAGTGCGGCGGCGTACCGGTCGGTCCCGGGAAGCCATTCGTCGATCCGGGTTGCTCCCTGCGCCGCGTGGACCGCGAGGACCTCCCGGCCCGTGATGCGGCGGTAGGTCTTGCAGAAATCGGGCAGGAGGGAGCCGAAGCCGTCGTTTGCCCCCTCGATCGCGGGATTCATATCCTCCCCGACCGGATGGACGAGCGGGACGGCGGAATTCGTGAGGAAGCGGTATTCAAGCACGCCGTCCATGGGCTCGTTCGGGAACGGCAGGCACTCGGTCTGCCCCTCCATATTGCTCTGACCGCCGAAAATCAGGATGTCCATGCGTCCTCCATCAAAAAATGCGGGGGAGGATTTCGCTCCTCCCCCGTGCTTGCGGAATGGATGATTCTCAGAAGAAGATCGTCCTGCCGGTCTCGATGGACTCGTTGCAGGCAAGAGTGAGGCGGAGGGACTTGACCGCTTCGCTGTAATCCGCGAGGATGCGGGAGGTGTCGCCCGTGCGGACCGCATAGATGAACGCCTCGTCCTGGATACCCGTCTGCTCCTTGCCGCGCTGATACTCGTGAACGCCGTCCTTGTCGGTGATCTTGAGCCAGCTGCGGAGCGCGTATTCGAGGGTCGCGTCCTGGCAGTAGATGTTCATGCCGCTCTGCCTGCCGGGACCGCCCTTCGTGTAGCAGCCCGTGAAGATCGTGCAGATGACGCCGCTCTTGAATTTGATGACCGCGGAGGAATAGTCGTGGACATTATAGCCCGGGCAGCCGTATTCGTCGCCGTTCACGATCCCGCGCGCGCCGGCGCAGTTGACGTAGAGCGGTTCGCCGAAGAGGTAGCGCGCCTGGTCGAAGATGTGGATGTTCTGCTCGACGACCTGACCGCCGGAGGTTTCCATCCGTCTCCACCACCAGACACCCGGGATGCCGCCGTACCATGCGCCCGTTGCCAGACCGACCTTCTTGTCCTTGATGTAGTCCTTCATGATCTGGGTGAGGTTCTGATAACGGTCCTGGAAGCCCGCTGCGGTGATGAGGCCCTTCGCCTTGATGAGGGACTCGATGTGCTCCGCCGTCTTCATATCGAGGGCGACCGGCTTCTCGATCAGGAACGGGATGCCCTTTTCGATGATCGCAGGTTCGATCTCGCCGTGGACGTGCGGCGGAACCGCCATGAAGATGGCATCCGGCTTGGTCTTCTCCAGCATTTCGCGGTAGTCGCGGAAGATCTTGCCCTCGGGATCGACCTGCACGCGGTCCGCGTATTTGTACGCGCGCTCCTCCTCGATATCGCAGAAGCCGACGTACTCGATGTTGTCCAGATTCTCCATGCATTTCTGCACGTGGGCGCCGTTCCGTCCGCCGCATCCGATGAACGCAACCTTTGTAGTAGCCATGTTTCTCTCCGTTTCTCCGTCTGATCAGATAAACCGCATCCCCGCCGGACGGTCGGCTCCGGGTACGCGGCCTCTCTTCGACCGCGTCTCATCGGTCCGGTGGAGGTCCCCTGTCGGGTTTATTATAGCAATCTGAACACACAAAGTCAAGTTTTTCCGGGATATTTTATCGAAAATTATTCGGCGCGGGATCCGATGCAGAGGACGGCTCGGATAAGCAGCGCAGAACGGCGCGGACAGTAACCAAAACATGATATTAAGAAGTATTAAGATTTCGATAACCTGTTGACAAATCGCCGGGAGAAGAGTATAATAATGCATTATAATAGTTCCGAATTTTGAACTTCCCCCGGAGGTATGCGATATGATCGATCTTTTTGAAAAATGCAGGAAGCGTTCCCGCGTGGACGAAGCCAAGGAAAAGGGCATCTATCCCTATTTCCACGCCCTTGAGACCCGTCAGGACTGCGAAGTCGTGATGGAGGGCAAGCGGCGGATCATGCTGGGCTCCAATAACTATCTCGGCCTGACCACCGAACCCGAGGTCATCGAAGCGGGCATCAAGGCGCTCGAGCAGTACGGCACCGGATGCTCCGGCTCCCGTTTCCTCAACGGCACCCTGAAAATGCACATCGAGCTCGAAGAAGAGCTTGCGCACTTTCTCGGCAAGGAGGCCGTCACGACCTTCTCGACCGGGTTCCAGTCGAACCTCGGCATCATCTCCGCCATCGTCGGTCTGCACGACGTCGTCATCTGCGACCGTGAAAATCACGCGTCCATCTACGACGGCTGCCGTCTCTCCTTCGGCAAGCTGATGATGTACAAGCACGCCGACATGGAGGACCTCGAACGTCAGCTCCAGAGCGTCCCGGAGAACCGCGGATGCCTCATCGTCACCGACGGCGTCTTCTCCATGGGCGGCGACATCGCGAAGCTCCCTGAGATCTGCGCCCTCGCGAAGAAATACGGCGCCCGGGTCATGGTCGACGACGCGCACGCGCTGGGCGTTATCGGCAGGGGCGGACGCGGCTCCGCTTCGTATTTCGGACTCGAGGACCAGGTCGACATCTATATGGGCACCTTCTCGAAGTCCCTCGCCTCCCTCGGCGGCTACATGGCGGCGTCCCGCGAGGTCGTGGAATACGTGCGCCACACCTCCCGCCCGTTCATCTTCTCCGCGTCCATCACGCCTTCCTCCTGCGCGACCGCTCTCGCCGCACTCCGGTATCTCGAAGCGCATCCGGAGAGAGTACAGCGTCTCGCCGACATCAGCGCGTTCCACCGCAAGTGCCTGAAGGACCGGCATATCCACATCATCGAATCCGAGACCCCGATCGTCCCGATCTTCACCTACGAGGAGGAGAACACCTTCCGCAAGGCGCGGGATCTCTACGACGCGGGCGTGTACGTCAACCCGGTCATCACCCCCGCCTGCGCGCCGCACGAATGCCTGCTCCGCACCTCCTGCATGGCGACGCTGACCGAGGCCCTCGTCGAGGAGGCGGACGACATCATCGCCTCGATCATTCCGCATGAAGAATAAGCAAACCGCCAGAACCGCGCTCGTCACGGGCGGCACCTCCGGGGTCGGCCTCGCCGCGGCGGAAGCCCTCCGTGACCGCGGATGCCGCGTCTGGACGCTCAGCCGGCGCACGGCACAGCTCGACGGGATCACTTCGCTCTCCGCCGACGTCACGGATGAGGAGAGCGTGAGGGCCGCCGTGAAAACAGTGCTCGACGAGGCCGGGCGGATCGACATTCTCGTCAACTGCGCGGGCTCCGGCATCTCCGGCGCGATCGAATTCACCGAATCCGCCGACGCGAAACGGCAGTT
>CACZSA010000394.1 GCA_902783705.1 uncultured Ruminococcus sp. | reverse complement strand
GCGTGCGTACCTCGGCTATTCTGCACCTTTGCTCAATGGGGTTTGGGCCAACGGCGGATGGAACAAGTTCCATCTCGCCTATCGTTTGTTGATTTATAAGGGGCCATCTCCAATTTGAGCAGCACTTCATCCATAGTGGCTCGCTCAACGCCGTTTTGGGAAGCTGAACGTGTCAGTCCTTTTGACTTCGTCAAGATGAAGGTGCAGCGGTTTGTGTTCGATCCGGGCCGTACATTTACACTCTGCACCTTCATTGAGCAAAGGTCTGACACGGGCCGCTGCATCCTTGGCGTTGAGCGTATCTCAAAACTATCAAACTAACTGACTTGGTGCGGCCCCTGTAATCCTGCTATGACACACGCTTAGCCCTCATTGGACAAGGTTGCAGAGCTATACATGAGGTTATACCCGAGGGGGTAGAGGAGGAATCCAAAGGAGGGGGAGGCGCTCCTCCCTCTCCTTTGGGGCCTGGAAAGTCCAGAGAGGGCCCGGCCTGAGGGTCCTCTCTGGTCCCGTCCGGAAGGACAAAAAAGCGTCGAATCTGCAAGATCCATCATCCGCAAGCGTCAGCGCGCAGACGGAAAGAATCGCCATCGGGCTTTACCGCAGGGGGAGACCGCCTTTTAGAATTCTATGTCATCCAGCGTGACCGCAGGCTTCGGCGGGATCCCGGAGCCTCCGGAGAACCCGGATTCGCCGGGACGCACCGAGGGGGATGCCGAATCTCCCTCGTCCTCCGCTTCGTCGATCTTCGCCGACACCGACGTCCGCTGCACGTGCCCGAGAATGTCCGAAAACGATCGGTCCGGATTCATGTACAAAAGATCGAGCAGCGTCACATAGTCCCGGATGATCTCGCGCGGCGTGATCATCGACTCCGCGCCCTCCCGCGTCATCGACTGCGTCAGAAAGTCCCGCATGTCGCTCTCCGTCGCCCGCGGCTCCCATTTGTGATACTCGCCGTGCAGCGCGGTCAGCCGGATCACCAGCGCGTAGAGCTCGCTGTCCGAGAGGCGTTTCAGACGGATCACGGGCTGCATCAGCGAACGAAGCTCTCCGCCGCCGAACCGCCCGTCCGCAAGACGCGAGCGGAGCGCCTCGTAGCTGTATAAGCCCCTCCGGCTGTCCTCGAGGAACTGCGGCGTCCCGCCGAAGACGATCATCAGCCCCGGCGCGCGCCCCTGCATCGTGTCGTTGAACATCGCGAGGATCTTCTCGTAGTTGTTCTCCCGCGAGATCCGGTTCGGGATCTTGTAGAGATTCACGCATTCGTCGATGTAGAGGCACAGCCCGCTGTACCCCGCCAGACGCACGAACGCCGTGAACAGCTTCAGGTAATCGTACCAGTTGTCGTCGCTGATGATCGAGAGCGAGCGGATCCCGGTCGCCTGCCGCGCCTCCGTCCGGGTGCCGAATTCGCCCCGGAGCCATTTCAGGCACGCGGACTGCCGGAGATCGTCGTCGTCCCGCCACGCCTCGTAATACGTGCGCAGGACCGAGGCGAAATCGAAGCCGCCCACGTCCGCCTCCAACTCACGCAGGTTCTTCATGATCCGCCGGGAGAATTCGAGGCCGTATTCCTCGCTCCCCTGATCGAAGCCCTCCTCCACGAGGTCCGCGCCGATCTTCGTGAACCACTTGCCGAGGATCACGGGCAGCGCGCCGCCGTCCGGGGAGGATTTCGACGCGATGTTCTTCATGAGCTCCCGGTACGTCGCCAGCCCGCTTCCGCCCGAGCCCGACAGCTTCCGCTCCGGGGAGAGGTCCGCGTCCGCCGTGACGAATCCCCGCTCGAGCGCGTAGCCCCGGGAGAGCTGGATCAGAAAGCTCTTGCCCGAGCCGTACCGCCCGATGATGAACTTCGTCGCGCCTTCGCCGTCCGCAACCCGGTCGAGGGAGGACGCCAGCGCGTCGATCTCCTCCGTCCGCCCGATCGCGATGTACGGCGCGCCGACCCGCGGGACCACGCCGCCCGAGAGGGACGAGAGCAGCGTCCCGAGGATCCGGCGGGGGACCCTCTGTACCGTTTCATTCTTTATCGGAGCCATTCCTGTGCATCCTCCCTGTATTCTTCGATGAATTCAAATCCGCCGTCCGGCGAGGCCTCGAGCGCGACGTCGCCGACGAGGTCAAGAAACCGCGCGTTGATCCGGTCCGCCAGATCCCCCTCGTAGAGAGAGCGCGAACGGCAGAACGCACGGAACCCGCCCGCCATTGCCGCACGCAGGCCGGCCTTGAGGAGCTCCTCGTCCCCGGACGCGTCCTCCGGTGTGTCCGATCCTTCGGCGTCCGTTTCTCCGGCGTTCTCCGGCTTCTCTTCTTTACTTTCTTCCGTTTCGATTCTTTCTTCCTTCGGCGGGATCGCCTCCGCGGGGATCGTCTCGTCCGCCGTCATCTCGCCCTCGATCACCGGGATCTCTTCGGGCTCTTCGGCGGGGGGCGTGCCGTAGTCCTCCCCGGTCAGGCGCGCCGCGTTGGCCCAGGACTGCGCCTCGATGGCTGCCGCCGCGCCGGGATCGAAGCCCGTGTCCTCGGCCTCGTAATTCTTGAGGTAGTCCGCGGGCATGTAGGCGTCTTCCTTTTTCTGCCGGATCTGCTCCTTCGTCGGGAGCATCGGGGCGAAATAGGCGTCGATCGCGCGGCTGTCCTCCTCGCCGAGGTCCCGCTCGCCGAGCTTGGCCTTGACACCGAGGAGGGCGCGGAGACGGTTTTCCGCGTGCTTCACGAGCGCGGTGACGGCGGTCCGCGTGTCGGCGCGGCGGGTGAAGGAGACGAACTCGATGTCGAGCCGCCGCTTCACCGAGGAGGCCGCGATTGCGCCGCAGAAGCTGTCCCGGGTCATCTTGTACACCCGGTCGAGGGCGAAGATCCCGCGGTGCTCCGATGCCTGTTCCGCGAGCGCGGCGGAGACGGCGGCGGGGATGTGCCGCTCGTAGGCATCCCGGTTTTCGGCGTAGTAGCGGCTCGTGCGGTAATCGTAGTCCGAGGAGGTCTCGATCACCGTCTTTGTGAGCATCCCGCCCGACGCGCGGTTGAGGTAGAACTCCTTGAACTGCGCCTTCGGGACGATCTCCGGCAAGATCGGCGCGAGCGAATCCGGAAGCGGGACGCCGTGGATCATGCAGTAATCCGGGAGCCATTCGCAGAGATACCCGTCGAGGCGCGGATACTGCCCCCGCCAGCCGAGCCAGACCGACGCGAGCAGGGGGGCCCCCTCCTCGGGCGGCACGGCGTCCGGGAGATTTAAGATTTCAAAGATATAGAGGAGCACATAGGGAAAGTCGCAGGGCGGGAAGATCCCGTGCCGCGCGCATTCCCGGACGTATTCGTAATAGTTCACCTGCGCGAGCGACATATGCGCGTACTGCGGGACGTAGGAATAGTACGGGACCGGGGGCCGCGTCTCATGAATGTCGCCCAGAAACTTCGTGTTGTGGCTGCGGAGCGCGTCGGTGAGGAAGCGGTTGTAGAATTCCGTGTCCGCCTCCCATGTCCGGACGGTGATCTCCCGGATGAGCGTCCCTTCGGGCGTATAGGTCTTCACGACCGGGGCGGCGGGGGATTTCTTCGCCGGGGTCAGGTCCGCCGGTCTCGGATTCCGGGACTGGGACGATCCCCGGCGGTAGGAGCGCGTCGCGTAGACGCCCTGCGGGACCGAGCGCTGACCGCCCGCCGTATTCACCACGCGGCCCGAGGACCCCTGATAGGGATTCGCCGGGATCCGTTCCTCCCGGGCCTCGCCGCCGCGGACGATCTTCTCCGCCCGGACGACGCGTTCGCCCGGCTCCGGTTCGGGATCGGGCGCGTTCACGTCCGCCGGGGAGAGGGAGCCGGACGAGAATTTCGCCTCGGCGTAGATGCGCGGCTTCGGGCGTCCGAGATCCCAGAAGTCCTCGCGCGCGTTCACGGTGCGCGGCGCGGGCGCGGGACGGATGGATTCCCCGGGGGCCTGCGGCTCTTCGGGCTCTTCGGCTTCTTCACGCGCGTGCGTTCTCTCCGACGGCTGAGCTTCGGTCTGCCGAGCTTCGGCCTGCCGAGATTCGGTCTGCCGAATGAAGGCGTCGATATGGCGGGAAGCCTTGTCCAGTTCGTCCCCGACCTCGTCCATCGCGCGACTCACGGCGTCCAGCGCGGCGTCGAGCTTGGCCTCCTGCGCGGCGCCTTCCATCGCGGCCTCGACCCGGTCCCGCACGCGGCGGCGGATCTGCTTCGCGATCTCGACGATTTCCTCGGGCGTCCGTTTCTCCGGCATGACGGCTCCTCCTTGTGCTTGAATACGATTCGTATTATACCATTATACCATCCGAAAACCCCGGTGTCAAGCAAAGCGGGGGAGAAGAAAGGGGACCCGGGGAGGCGAAAAATCGTGAAGGTGCCTATTGATTCCGAATGCGTTTTATGCTATAATAAAGAATTACCCTCCGCCGTCCCCTGTGTGCGGATTGCCGGAGGCGGCGCGATGAATGAAATGAAATTTTATTCAAAATCCACTCTTGACAGGGGCGGCGGGATGTGCTATAATCATTTTCACATAGATCGAAATGCAGCGAAGGGGAATTCCCGCTTCAAGGGCCGCACAGAGAGCCGCCGGACGGTGCAAGGCGGAGGGCAATGGAAGCGGCACTCACCCCTGAGCAGCCGCCTGAACGCCGGTCTCCGGTCACGGAGGGGTCAGTAAACGCGGACGGGACTTCCCGTTACAGAAGGAGGGCATGAAAGTGCCCGGAGAGGGCGGATTTTCCGCCGAAACAGAGTGGTACCACGGAACGAAGGTTGCGTCTCTTGTATGAGGCGCATTTTTTTATCCGGTTCGATCCGCGCCGCGGCATCCCTCCCCGCATTTCGCATGTATTCACCCAATATACAGAGCACAGAGCATTCGGAGGCAAAACATGAAATTATCCTTTTCTACGCTCGGATGTCCCGACTTTTCCTGGTCGGATATTTATTCCATGGCGAAGGACCTCGGCTTTTCCGGGATCGAGATGCGCGGGCTCGGCGGGAACATTTTCTCCGTCCACGCCGCGCCGTTCAAGCCGGAGAACCTCGCCGAAACGCGCGCGCAGCTGAAGCGTCTCAAGCTCGAGATCTGCTGCCTCTCCTCCGGATGCGCCCTGCGCTTCGGGGAACGGCACGCGGAGACGATCGCCGAGCTGAAGGAGTACATCGCCCTGGCGGAGGCGCTCGGAACGCCCTATATCCGCATCCTCGGCGACCTCACGGCGGAGCCCACGACCGATTTTGACGACGAGCTCGTCATCGGCCCGATGAAGGAGCTGGCCCCCATCGCGGAGGCGGCGGGCGTCACCCTGCTCATCGAGACCAACGGCGTCTATTCGCACACCGACCGCCTCGCCGACGTGCTGGCCCGGATCGGGAGCGACAGCGTCGCGGCTCTCTGGGACCTCAACCATCCCTACCGCTTCGGCGGGGAGGATCCGGCGACGACCGTGAAGAATCTCGGCGCGTACATCAAGCACACACACATCAAGGATTCCGTCGTGAACGCGGACGGCTCGATCAGCTACCGGATCATGGGCGAGGGCGATCTCCCGGTCGACAGCTTCATGCAGGCCCTGCGCTCTGTCAACTACGAGGGGTATATCTCCCTCGAATGGCTGAAGCAGTACATGCCGGAGCTCTCCGACGCGGGCATCGTCTTCCCGCACTACGCCCACTTCATGCAGCAG
>CACZSA010000393.1 GCA_902783705.1 uncultured Ruminococcus sp. | reverse complement strand
GTGACGCGGAGCGGGATCGAGCCGTCCGCCAGCGCGTCGACGATCACCCCGGCGTCCCCTTCGCGCGCGAGGACGAAATCGATCTCGGGCCGGGCGTTTTTCGCTCTGCCGGAGGCGTCCTTCGCGAGCGCGGTCTTGAACTGCTCATAGCGGACGCGGGTGTTGTGGAAGTCGACGATGGTCTCGTGCAGCTTCTCTGCCGGATAATCCGCAAGCATGTTCTGGAACTTGCCGAATGCGCGCGCCGCGTGGTAGAGCTGCATCGGATTCTCGACGAGGTCGTAGGAGACGGCGTGGTCGATGAACTTGTAGACGCGGTAGTATTCGTCGTCGGTGTGGTGATAGTAGGGCTGCCCGTCGACGGTCATGATGAGGTTGAGGGTCTCGCGGTCCGGATCGCCGCCCTCCGCGATGATCTTCCGCCGCAGGAATTCGGTCACGCCCTGGATGTTCTCCATGACGGCGGGGGGATTGGTGAAGACCTTCTTGTTGATGCGCTGGAGGATATAGTCCGGCTGGGAGTGGACGATATAGGTGTCGTTGATATGCCCGTTGCCGTAGGCGTCCGGGTCGAGGGAAAGATTGAAATTCGCGAGAATTTCCTGGAACTGCTTATCCATGGATGACGAATCCTTTCGGTGTTCTTAGTCTTTATTTCATTCCGCGGTTGTCAGAATCAGAGCGGCATGCCGCGCGCAAAAACAGGGCGTTCCGCAGCACGCTCGGATACAGTATAGCACACCCGCGCAAAAAAAGCAAGAGCGGACGGCAAAATTCTCCTCCATCCCCGCCGGCCGGGTCGTTTTTTGCTCTTGACAATCTCTTCCGTTCATGATAAGATATAGTCGGAGTTTTTTCCGTACCTTACTTTGAGGTTATCCGTCATGATGGTCATCAACTGCGTCGGTCACAGCGGCTTCACCGTGGAAACGGAGACGCACATGCTCATATTCGATTACTGGAAGGGCATCCTTCCGCGTCTTCCGATGAAGAAGAAGCTCTATGTCTTTGTCTCGCATGCTCATGAGGATCACTTCAATCCCGACGTCTTCAGTCTATGCCGCGACCATCCGAACGTCCGCTATGTCCTCGCGAACGACGTGCCGCTTGCCGACGCGCGGGCCCGCGGGGTCCGGGAGTGCATCGTCGCGGAGCCGGGCATGGACATGCACACGGAGAGCCGCTTCCGCATCAAGGCCCTGCCCTCGACCGACCGCGGCGTCGCCTATCTCGTCTGCATGAACGGGCGGAATCTCTTCCACGCCGGAGACTTGCATCTCTGGCTCTGGCGCGACATGACGGAGGCCCAGATCTACGACATGACCCTGCGGTTCCGGGAATACACCCGGGGACTGCGCGGCTTCACGATCGACACGGCGTTTCTCCCGCTCGACACGCGCCTCGGCATCTATGCCTTTCTCGGCATCGATTACTATATGAAGAACTACCGCATCGGACGGGCCATTCCGATGCACCTCAACGGTCCCGCGACCGCCGTGGACGATCTGCGCTTCGACCCGATCTCCCGCGACTACCGCGACCGCATCGTCAAGATGGAGGCCGGCGGACGGCTCGCCTTCAACTGAAAGCCCCAACAATTTCATATCGACAGAATCCCCCTCCCTTTGCGCGCGCACAGGGGCTTTTTGCGCGTTTCGGGGATCCCCGCCATCCAGAAGAATCGGAGAACATCCACCCATGGCAGACATTTTCGAACTTTTTAAAAAAATCGCGCC
This sequence comes from uncultured Ruminococcus sp., assembly GCA_902783705.1. Lineage (GTDB taxonomy): Bacteria > Bacillota > Clostridia > Oscillospirales > CAG-272 > UMGS1696. Next base: position 2,135 of record CACZSA010000393.1, on the reverse strand, counting down.
GAAGACGGATACCGAAGCCGGCGCACCCGAATACCTCGTCGTCGGTCTCGGCAATCCGGGCAAGGAGTACGCCTTCACCCGGCACAACGCGGGCTTCCTCGCGATGGATTTCTTTGCAGAAAAGCACGGCGTCGAGCTGAAACAGCTCAAATTCAAGGCCCTGACCGCGCCGCTGACCGTAAACGGGCACAGGGTCCTGCTGATGAAGCCGCAGACCTACATGAACGCCTCCGGCGAAGCGGTCCGGGAGGCGGCGGATTTCTACAAGATCCCGCCCGAGCGCATCGTCGTGATCTCGGACGATGTCGCGCAGGAGCCCGGTCGGATGCGCATCCGGCGCTCCGGCTCCGACGGCGGTCAGAAGGGACTGCGTTCGATCATCGAGCACCTCGGCTCCGACGCGTTCCCCCGCATCCGCATTGGCGTCGGCGCGAAGCCCCGCCCGGACTACGAGATGGCGGACTGGGTGCTCGGCAAGATCCCTGAGGAGGATCAGAAAAAGCTCTTCGCCGTCTTCGGATGCGCCGCGGAGGCTGTCCCGCTCCTCCTCGACGGACGAGTCGACGACGCGATGTCTAAATTCAACGGCGTAAAGTTCGACGCGGACGGAAAGCCTGCGGCGGCTGAAAAATAAACAATATCATGATCAATTACCATCTTCTGACCGATCTCTTCCGCCTCAACCGGGAGTACACCGCCCTCACCGCCGCCCTCACCGCCCCGGTCTGGGGACGCCGCAAGCCGTTCAGCATGAGCGGTCTGTCGGACGGCGCGGAGCACATCTTCACGGCGGCGATCGCCGAGGACTTTGCCTCCCCGGACGAACCGCCCCTCCTTGTCTTCCCGGACGACCGGCAGGCGGCGCGCGCGCGGGATTTTCTCAACTCCCTCGGCATCCGGGCGGCCCGGTTCCCTGCGCGCGAATACTGCTTCTCGAACATCGTCTCCTCCCATGACACCGAGGGCGAGCGGCTCTGCGTCCTCTCCTCCCTCGCGGGGATCCTCCCGGACGAAGCGCGCCCGACGGTGATCTGCACGACCGGAGAGGCGATCCTGCAGGTCACGCAGCCGCCGGAATTCCTCGAGCGCCTGTGCGTCACGATCGACGCCGCGGACGGGATCGACACTGCCCGCCTCGCCTCCGCGCTCACGGACGCCGGGTATGTCCGGGTCGAGCTCGTCGAATCGCCCGGGCAGTTCGCAGTCCGCGGCGGGATTTTCGATATCTATCCCCCGGCTTCCGAGCCCGTGCGCATCGAGCTCTTCGGCGACGAGGTCGACCGGATCGGCTATTTCTCGCCCGAGACCCAGCGCTTCACCGACAACGGCCCCTCCCGCATGACCTTCCCGCCCGTGCGCGAGCTGCTCCTCCCCGACGGATGCCGCGAGGAGCTGATCGACGCGGTCCGGCGCCACATCCGGCGTCTCGGTCGGAGCGGCGAGGAGATCGGGGACGAAAGACGCGCGCGCGCCGCGGAGGTGCTCACCGGGGAGCTGTCCTCGCTCGAGAACGGCTTCGAGCTGAACTTCGCGGACAAATACCTCCCGCTGATCTACCCGGACGGGGACTGCCTCCTCGAATACGCGCACGGACCGATGCTCTTCTTCGACGCCGCGTCCTGCGAGGAGCGCACGAAGACCTCCGCCGCCCTTGTGGAGCAGAGTCTCGCCGGGATGACCGAGGGCTACGAGCTTCCGCCGCAGAAGGACGGACGCTGGATGCGCGACTGGTCCGAATTTGCCGCGCGGCAGTCCGGTCCCGTCGTCTTCGGCGATACGGTCTCCCGCACCCCGGACGGCGTTACCCCTGCGGGCGTCTTCCTCTTCAATACGCGCCACGTCCCCGCGTACGCCGGCAACACCGCGCTCTTCTTCGAGGATCTGCGGCGGTTCACGGGCGAGCGGTATCTCTGCGCGGTCCTCTGCGCCACCGACACCGAGAAGAACGCCCTGCTCGCCGAAATCAACGAGGGCGGGCAGACGGCGGTCTCCGGCGACGCGGACGAGATCGATTTCGCGGACTTCGCAGGCAAGCCGAACCCACCCGTTCTCCTCATGACCGGGGAATTTCCGGGCGGCTATTCGACCGTCACGCCGAAATTCGCGCTCATGGACTTCTCGAAGGAGTCCGCAAG
>CACZSA010000392.1 GCA_902783705.1 uncultured Ruminococcus sp. | reverse complement strand
CGGGGAGATCGCGATGGCGAAGGACCGGTCGAAGGACTGGGTCGCGGCGTCATACGCGCGTCTCGTGGTGTAGCGGTCGTCGATGGTACGGACGGCGTGGCTTCTGAGCGAGATGCCGTCGAAGAGCTCCTGGTTGCGGACGTAAACGAAGTCAAAGTCCGGATAGATATTGAAGTCGTTCTGGTGCGCATACTCGATCAGGTCTTCGAAGCCCTTGTTGCCGCCGACGACGCGGATCCATTTCAGACGGTACGGGACCGTCGGGTTCATACCGCCGTTGGCATAGCCCGTGAGCTTGAAGTTGACGTTCGAGATGCCGCGCTCGGTGAGCTCGGAGTGGATGGTCTTGATGTCCTCAAACGTGGTGAGGGGCGTGTCGACCTCCACCGGGAAGGAGAGGATTCTCTCCGTCGTCTTGATGGAGCCGAAGGTCTCGACAAAGAGCGGGATATCCGCCTTGACGTCGGCGTCGGTGAACTTGGTGAGGTCGCCGCGGGCGGTCAGGTAATCGCGGTACGCGGTCGCCATGCCGGTCCAGTCGGCCTTGTAGGTGTCCTTGAGGCCCTTCTGCTCCGCCACCTTCTCATCGGTGAGGAAGATGTACTGGATGCGGTAGGAGCCGGTGTACTTTCTCTTGGAGGTCACCGTCCAGGTTGCGGAACCGGAGACGGAGATGGAATCCGCGAGGTTGTATTCGTCGGACGGACGGGGCGTGAACTTCGCGTAGACCGTGTTGTACGGGTGGAGCGAGCCGCCGCATTCCGCCATGAGGGAGGCCAGGGAGTCGCCCTCGGTGATGATCGCGAGGAAGCCGTTGTCGTATCCGGTCGGTTCTTCGACGGGAGCCGCCGCAGCTTCTTCCGCAGCGCCGGAATCCGTCGGAGCCGGAGCGGTTTCCACGGAGCCCGGATAGTGGGTGACGATGCCGTAGTAGGGCATTCTCATGCATTCCGCGTGCTGACCGCTGATTTCGTGGTAAGCGTAGTCGGAACCGTAGAGCTGGCCCGCGAGGTTGACGGACTGTCCCTTGAAGTCTTCGAAGCGGATGAGCGCTCCGGAGCCGTCCGGGATCACGGAGTAACCGGTGAACTCGTTGCTGCCCGCGCCGAAGTACGGGAGCATGTTCACGGTCTGGAACTGATATGCGCTCTCGTCGAAGTCGATGCCGTTCGCCGGAAGTCTGACTTCAAGGCCGTCGTCGTTGAGGACATATTCGAGCGCCATGCGGAAACGCGGCGGAGCAGCGTCTGCGCCGGTGTAGTTCGTGAGGTCGTGGTCGTAGTCGAGTTCTTCGTAGGTGTAGTTCGGGCAGTAGTTCTTGATGATGTTTTCAAGCTCGCGGAGCTCTCTGGCCTTGATGTCCGGGTCGCAGACGTAGACCGCCATTTCGTTGGTGATCGGGAACTTCGCCTGCATTTCCGCGACGCCGCGTTCGGTCAGGGTCGGGTCGTCCTTATCCTTCTTGGTATAGAAGGAGCTGAGCTTGTTGTAGTGCCATTCGAGGTCGATGTTCGCGAGAATCAGATCTTCGAAACGGTCGGTGCGGATCAGACGGGGCACGAGGCGGATCGTCTGCTCTTCGCCGAGGATGTACTCGACGCGCATACCGTTCTTGATCTTCTTCATCGTGATCTGGTTCCGGAGAGCGGCTTCCTGATAGCTGTTCATCGGCTTCTGTACGTCGTTCTCGAGGAAGGTGATCATGATCTGGGAAAGGAGCTGCTGCTTGACCGCGTCGGAAATGGCCTGGTACCCGGACGCGACGTCATAGGGATTCGAGAAGAAAGTCTGTCCGGTGGCGAGGACCTTCACGGCGACTTCGCCGGTGAACTCCTCGTACCAGAGCTGCATTCCGTTCTGCTCCCTGACCATGATCATCTGGGCCAGTTTTTCCTCGGGTGTCGCGTAGTCCTGGTTCAGGTAATCGATGATCGGGTCGCCGTCTTCATTGACTTTGTCCGCGTACGCCGCGTCGACGGAGATCACCAGAGAACTGAGAACCATCACCAGAGACAGGATCGCGGAAACGATTCTTTTAAGTTTCATATTATCATTCTCCTTCTCTCTATACGCGGTAACTGATTTCGTTTATGATATTGGTAATGAAGCTTACGATCTTCGCCATAAGGCTGGAGAAGAGGACGCCGATGAACATGATGAACGCCATGCCGACGATGGTCGCGATGCAGGTCAGGATGTTCTTGCCGACGGAGTAATCGTGCGTGACCATCATGCCGAAGAACACGAGCAGGCCCATCCAGATGTACGCGAAGGATTCGAGCATCGTGAGGATGCCGCCCTCGGAATCCGTCAGGAAGTTGGAGATGATCGTGACCGGGAGGATGATCAGCGGGAGAGGCGTGAGGGCGTAGCAGCAGGCCGTGAAGATATCGGCCATGGAGCCTTCGCCTTCAAACAGGGTGGTGAGACACCAGTTCGCAACGACCCACAGGAGCAGCGGTGCGACGACCGCGGAGATCGCACCGAGGATGTTGAAGCTGGTGGACGGACGCGGGTTGAAGATGTAGCCCGTGCCGATGGTGCGGTAGAAGTATGCGAGGATGGTGATGAGCAGGATGACGAACGCCGCCTTGACGGAGCCGCGCTGCTCGTGCTTCAGATCCCAGAATCCGTCGAACGGATGCAGGATCACGTGGAAGGCGTAGAGGAGTTCCTCCTTCAGGCTCTTGCGTCCGACCTTGAGGGCGGTGCGCTTGTTGACCTTGCCG
>CACZSA010000391.1 GCA_902783705.1 uncultured Ruminococcus sp. | reverse complement strand
GAGGCGGACCCCGTCGATGATGGAGGCGTGGTTCAGTTCGTCCGAGATCACGGCGTCGTCGGGTCCCAGCAGGGTCTCGAACAGGCCGCCGTTCGCGTCGAAGCAGGAGGAGTAGAGGATCGCGTCCTCGGTGCCGACAAACGCGGAAATCCGTTTTTCCAGTTCCTTGTGGATCTCCTGCGTACCGCAGATGAAGCGGACGGAGGAGAGGCCGAAGCCCCAGCGGTCGTAGCTCGCCTTGGCGGCTGCGATCAGGCGGGGATTGTCGGAGAGGCCGAGGTAGTTGTTTGCGCACATATTGACCACGGAGGGCTTTTCGGTCGTGTCGATCCGGGAGCGCTGCGGGGTGGTGATGATGCGTTCGGTGCGCCATGTTCCGGCTTCGCGGATGGCGTCGAGTTCTTTTTCAATGCTCTGAAGCGCAGTTTTCATGTCCTGTCTCCTTTATTTCGTCCAGTCGAGGATGACCTTGCCGGAGTTCCCGCTGTTCATCGCGGCGAAGCCCTTTTCAAAGTCGGTGTAGTGGAAGCGGTGGGTGATGACGGGGGTGAGATCGAGGCCGCCCTGCACCATGTAGCTCATCTGGTGCCAGTTGTCCATCTTGCGCCCGTAGATACCCTGCAGGGTGAGGCCCTTGCAGATGATGTCGTTCATGTCGACCTCCACGGGCTTGTTGCCGAGGCCGAGGAGGGAGATCTTGCCGCCGTTGCGCATGACGGAGCACATCTGACGGAAGGCGGGCGCGCTGCCGGACATTTCCAGGCCGACGTCGAAGCCTTCGACAAGCCCTTCCTTCTTCATGACATCCGTGAGCTCTTCCTTCGAGATGTTCACCGCGGCGTCGGCCCCCATTTTCCGGGCGAGGTCGAGGCGGTATTCGTTCATATCGGTGATGATGACCCGGCGGGCGCCTGCGTACTTGCAGATCCCTGCGGCGATGATGCCGATCGGGCCCGCGCCGGTGATGAGGACGTCCTCGCCGACAAGATCCCACATGAGGGCGGTATGGGTGGCGTTTCCGACGGCGTCAAAGAACGCGACGACGTCCTCGGGAAGGGATTCGTCGATCAGGATGACGTTGGTCTCGGGGATGCAGACGTATTCCGCGAACGCGCCGTCCCGGTCGACGCCGACGCTCGTGGTGTTGCGGCACCACTGGATATTGCCCGTGTGGCAGTTGCGGCAGTGATGGCAGGTGATGTGTCCCTCGCCGGAGACGCGCTGACCGACCGTGAGGCCTGTGACGCCCGCGCCGAGCTCGGCGATCTCACCGACGTATTCGTGACCGATGGTCATCGGCGGATGGGTGATATGAAGACGGGCCCACGGGTCCCAGTTGTAGATGTGCACGTCGGTGCCGCAGATCGCGGTTTTATGTACCTTGATAAGGACCTCGCCCGGACCCGGCTTGGGAACGGGAACCTGCCGGAGCTCGAGGCCCGGACCGGCGGTGGGTTTGACGATGGCGTCCATCATTTCTTTCATGACAATATCTCCTTCAAAGTGTTGTGATCGGGGGTGTATGCCAATATTGTACCCCTTTCCGGACGGTTTGTCAATGGGACCGGGAATTTTGTTATAAATTTTTTCTTTAACAAAAAATGCACATGAAAAAGGCCGCCGCGGGAGGCAGCAGCCTTTCTTTTTGAGTGTATTCGGAACCCGGATCAGCCGGCCGCCTTGACGGAGGTGATGTGCGGGTTGACGCCCTCGTACCAGTAGAGGAAGCCTTCCATGTCGATCTTGTCGCCGACCTTGAGGTTCTTCACGGCGGCATAGACGTCGGTGCTGGCGTCGCAGAGGTAGGACTCAACCGTGAAGGTGTAGGTGTTGCCGTTCAGGGAGACGTTGAAGTACAGGTCGCTGCCGTCTTCGCCGGAACCGTCCCAGCTGTAGAGGAAGGGCGCTTCGTTGCCGTCGGCATCCTTGGAGGCCTCGACGGTCATGCCCTTGAAGGACACGAACTCGTTCTGATGGTCGATCAGGGAGTCGGTGCCGAGGAGCGCGGTCACGTCGGTCGCGGGGGCGATGTAATTGCCGTCTTCGATCACGAAGGTCGCGTCGGTGACTTCCACCTCGCCGGCCCACTCGGACTTATAGCCGGTGACCTTGATCTTCGTGCCGGGGGTCAGGAGCGCGTAGTCCGCTTCGGAGCACTCCATGTTGTAGAGAAAGTATGCGCCGTCCTTGTCCTGCGTGTAGACGGTCGCCTTGTTGTCCCACCAGGACTGCTTCGCCTGGACATAGGTTTCGATCACGACCTGCGTGTCGAGCGCGGCGGCGATGTATTCGGCGTGGGTCATGACGCCCTCGCCCTTGACGTCGGGCTTCGACGCGTCGTCCTTCTTGCACGCGACGGCGAGCGGGAGGACGAAGAGCATCACAAGGACAAGTGCCAGAAACTTTTTCATGGTTGTTTTTTTCATCCTTTCGGTAATTGTTGGATTTCGATCCGTCTATATTATACTCTGTTTTTCAGGGAAATCAAGGGCTTTTCGGATTTTTCCGCCTTTTCATGATTTTTCACGATTTTTGCGCCCCGGAAGCCATTTTCTTACGCAGCCAGACGAAGAGCACGCGCGCGCCCATCGCGATCCAGACCGCGGCGATGCCCGAGAGGAGCCAGACGGAGGTCGCCGGGAGAGGCCCGAGCTCTTCTCTGCCCGCCGCCGCGCCGCGTCCGCCGATCTGATCGAGACGGTAGAGCGAGTTGACGTCGGAATAGAGCTTCTCGAAATACGCGTCGTCGACGGTCTCATGGCGGCGCACGGATTTCGCGGTGTTCTCGATGAGCTGGCCCGCGGCGTCCCGGAGTGAGGCGGAGCCGTTGAAGACGGGCGTGACGAAGGTATTCTCAATGTTTTCGAGCAAGAGCTTCGTCGCCGCGATCTTCACGTCGTAGTAGAGCTCGCCCTCCTCCCCCGCGCGGGAGAGATAGTCGCGGTATTCGTCCGATTCCTGTGCCTTGCGCGTGACGGGGATGTAGCCTTCGGTCTGGGCATAGGCGATCTGGACGTCGTTGGTCAGGAGATACTGCACAAAGAGCCACGACGCGAGGACCTCTTCGGGATCGGCCTTGTTGAAGACGCAGACGGACGGGCCCTGCGAGATCATCTTCGGGTCCGCGGGATCGTACTGCGGGATCGG